>CALFBV010000118.1 GCA_937951395.1 uncultured Rubritalea sp. | reverse complement strand
GCAAGCAGCCCAAAACCTAGGAGCATCACCATGGAAAAGATTTTGTAAAATCACCATGCCGCTCTGTATGCCGGGTATCTTTGCTGGTGGCGCTATTGTATTTATCTGGTCATTCACTGAGCTTGGTGTGCCGTTAGTGTTTGACTACACCAGAGTAGCGCCAGTGCAGATTTATGATGGCATTAAGGATCTTTCAGGTAATCCGACACCATACGCGCTAGTCTCTGTGATGCTGGTGATCTCGCTTGTCGTATTTGCAGTGAGTAAATTATTACTCGGGAAGAACAACTTAGGAACCTCACCCAGGCCTAAGGCTAGATACACGCAGAAAACTTTAATAGGTCTAAGAGGTTGGCTGGTTTCTGGACTCTTTATGATGGTGTTCTTCATCGCAGCAGTACCGCACTTCGGGGTGATGTTCCTCTCCGTATCTGGTGACTGGTATGGTACCATTTTCCCAGAAAGTATGACTATGGCGCACTACGGTGAGGGCCTAGGCCACCCAGTAGTAGTGGGCAGTATCAAGAACAGCCTTATCTATTCCCTCGGTGCGACATTCCTCAATGTGATCTTAGGGTTGGCGATTGCTTGGGTTATTGTTAGAAGTACGATTTGGGGTAGAAACGTCGTCGATGCTCTGATGATGTTGCCGCTCGCAGTGCCTGGGCTAGTGTTAGCATTTGGATACCGAGCTCTTAGTGAGAGTAACTTTAGTTGGCTTATGGGAGCTTCCGGTGACCCTATGTTCCTGCTCATCCTCGCCTATGCTGTGCGGAGATTGCCATTAGTTGTCCGAGCTGCTGTGGCAGGTTTGCAACAGAGTGATCCCGTTCTAGAAGAGGCTGCCATGACGATGGGAGCCAGCCCTAAGCGCACTTTCATGCGTATCGGTTTACCACTCATCGGATCTAGCCTCGCAGCTGGTGCTGTTCTAGCATTTGCTTTCGCTATGTTAGAGGTCTCAGATAGTCTCATTTTAGCTCAGCAGACTGAGCATTTCCCTATCACGAAAGCCATCTACGCACTACTCAGTATGCTAGGAAATGGACACGAAGTAGCTGCTGCACTAGGCGTCTGGGCCATGGCCTTCCTAGCCGTAGCTATCATAGGAGCCTTCGTTCTACTTGGTAAGAAGGGTGGAGGCATGTTTAGATTGTAAATTTTGATTTAGGAGCAATTTCAGATAGAGGGAGCTCCTCATTTATCTAACAGGAGGATTGGTGAAAGACCATTGGGCTCACACTACACGACAAAAAAACTAGTCTCCTTTAAATAGTTCGTGAAGTATTCAATTTACATTTCTCTTCTAAAAAGCCAACCTTTTGTCAGAGAAAATAAAATCATGAATCTAGCAAAACGTATTCTTAAAAAGTCAAAAATTAGCGGAACATTCGAGTTGCGCTCTGGTAAAACTAGCAACACATACTTTGATAAGTATTTATTTGAATCAGATCCTGTTCTGCTAGCAGATATTGCTGAGGGGATGAAGGCTATTGTTCCTGAGGATATTGAGATACTTGCAGGGCTGGAAATGGGAGGGATTCCTATCGTCACAGCCCTTAGTCGGGCATCTGGACTGCACTGTGCATTCGTAAGAAAAGAAGCCAAGGAATACGGCACCTGTAAATACTCCGAGGGAGCAGAGCTCACCGGAAAAAAAGTCCTTCTTATCGAAGATGTCGTTTCTAGCGGTGGAGCGATCATTGACGCTACTAACATGCTGAGGTCTGATGGAGTCATCGTGGATCGTGTCCTATGCGTGATCGACAGAGAAACTGGAGGTAGAGAAAATCTCGCTGAGCACGGAGTGACGCTATCGTGTCTGTTCAAGCAGAGCGAGCTAGATGCTGAGGAGTAAGCTGGAAGAGACTCAAGAGAGCATACTAAACTACCCATAAAAGCGATTGCCCTGCAACGATGATGGATTTTATGGATACTTGGATCATTATTGTGCCACTAGAAATGTATAGACGTGATCATATTCATTTTGGTCTCTAACAGAACCATATTTTTTATCCCAGTCACCAGAACTTAGATCTGCCTCTAAACGTGCAGTCCTCCTTCTAAATCTTCATCACTCAGCATTTGAAAGGCTGAGGTTCCTGCTCTGTAAGATTCTAGTAAATAGCGTTCAGTGTTTCTCCATGCTGCTCCAGCGGTTCCGTCTTGTAGGTCATGGGGAGTGGGAAGGGGGATTCTTTGAAATTTTCATTGTTTGGTAATAATTTCTTAAGCTCCGAGATAGCTGGAAATATCTGTTTAATCTGATCTCTGAATACGGGGAGCTAGTGAAACAGCCATGGCGAATCAATCGCATTAGGATCATAGGTGAAGATGATTACTTTTCCATTACCTGTTACTCTGGCTGCCTCTTTAAGAGCCATATCAAGATTTGTGAAATGATGGATACAAAGGATCAAAGTAGCCGCGTCGAATTCTCCATCATCAAAGGGGATGTCTTCCGCAATACCCGCCTTTCTGATTACATCATGCTCTCCGTCTGATTGTTGGCGCATGACTTCAGATGGATCTAAAGCAGCTACAGCATAACCTGTGTCTGATAGAGATTGGGAATAGCTGCCTGTTCCAGCACCAATATCTAAAACCTTAGAACCAGTAAGAAGGTCTAACAGCTCAACCGATGTATCAACAATTCTAGGGTCAGCTGATCTTGTATGATTATATGTTTTGCAGATATTGTTATAAATGGGGCTAGGCATGCTGGAGAGCTATCAGATGAGCGAACTGACAACAGTCGTGTAAAATAAAAATGACTGGGATTGTAGATCAATGAGGTTCACCTTCAGTGAACGGGCTCTTATAAACGACTTACACTAGGATGCTGTGTAGCCTTCTCTAGGCTGGTATGAGATTAGCCTTTGGCTAATATGGGTGTGTGATTACTTTCTGAGGGTAAATATGCAAATTGTTCAAAAACTAAGCGGTTGACCCTTTGGCTAATGCGGAGTAGTAGTTTTACCACAATTTAAAGAACAATATTTATGGCAATCGTAGCAACAAATTTAAAAAGAGGGCAGTGCATCAAGCATGATGGTGATACTGGAGTTATTCTGAATCTAGATCACCGTACGCCTGGTAAGGGAAATGCGCTTATCGCAGCGACGATTCGTTCGTTCTCATCTGGTAAGACGAAGTCGATTCGATTCGCATCATCTGATAAGGTGGATGTCATCGATACTGATCGTCAGAAGCTAGAATTTTCTTACAGTGACCCATCTGGTTACCACTTCATGGATTTAAATACTTATGAGACTATCACCATCGAGTCTGATCTCTTAGAAGGTTCTAAAGACTTTCTCAAGGAAGGTCAGGAGGTGGAGGTTCTCTTCATCGAGGACAATCCTGTAAGTGTAGATCTACCTGCAACGGTAGTGCTGAATGTGGCTGAATCATCAGATGGAGTCAAAGGTGACACTGCGAATAATGCCACTAAGCCAGCTACTCTAGAAACCGGTCTTGTAGTCACTGTTCCGCTCTTCGTGAAGCCTGGTGATGCGCTGAAAGTAAATACTACAGACGGCTCATACTTAGGTAGAGCATAAGGTATAGATTTTAGTTAGAAATTTTGTCTCACAGTTCCTTAGAAGTAGTTACTCAGTTTGTTGAGTTTGGAAGTGCGGAGTCTCCTGTGAGACTTCGTTCTGGGGAGTCATTGTCTCATGTCAAGATAGCCTATGAGACATGGGGCGAACTAAATGCGGACAAGTCTAACGCAATCCTGATCAACCACGCTCTCTCTGGCTCGCATCATGTGAGTGGCTATAATCCATCTATTTCTGAGGTGGTAGAGCTATGGCAGGAGGAGATGCATCAGGGCTGGTGGGAGGGCTTTGTGGGCCCAGGAAAAGCGATCGATACAGATAAGTTTTTTGTCATTTGCCCGAACTATCTAGGTGGCTGTTATGGCTCAACTGGCCCTGCATCGGTCAATCCGGATACAGGTAAGATTTATGGTTCATCGTTCCCGCATGTCTATGTGGCAGATCAGGCGGATATCCAGCTAGAGCTGGTGAAGTCTTTTGGGATTTCTCAGCTATGCGCTGTGGTGGGAGCCTCGGTGGGTGGTCTGGTAGCGCTGACCTATGCTACGCGGCACCCTGAATCTGTTAGGAATGTAATCTCGGTAGCGAGTGGCTATAAGACGACGGTTTTAAACCGATTGATCTTGTTTGAGCAAATTTTAGCGATTGAGAATGATCAGAATTTTAATGGTGGAGATTATTACGACTCCGAGTATCCAGACTATGGATTAGCTCTGGCGCGGATGATTTCTCACAAGACATTCGTGCATCTAGATTCCATAGAACGCCGCGCCACGAGCGAGGTGCATCAGGATAAGGAAACGCTGAAATGGTATGAGGTGAAGGATCCATTCCAGAGCTACATGCTTTATCAGGGTAAGAAATTTGTGAAGCGTTTCGATGCTAATACTTACCTCCGGATCATTGATATGTGGTCTCGCTATGATGCGGTGAAGGAGGGAGATGCGGAGGATGATCTCTCACTTTTCGCAGGAGCAAAGGCCAATAATCAGAAGTATCTCGTGTTCAGTATTGATTCAGATTTCTGCTTCTTCCCAGAAGAGCAGTCAGTGTTAGTGGATGCGCTGGAGAAATCTGGAGTTGAGAACATGCACATCACTGTCCACTCAGACAAGGGACACGATTCATTTTTATTAGAGCCCGCGCTCTACTCACCGCATATCAGTTATCTGCTCGGTGAAGAGGCTTAGTGAGAATAGAGTTTAGAATACAGAATCCAGAGTTAGCTTGTTTACTTTCTTAGCAATGCATAGAGTGGCCTGATGAAGGTGCTAGTGACCACTCCTTATGAGAGAAGTTCATTGCAGGGCAATACTGTCACTGCAATGAGGATGGTGTCGATCCTGTCAGAGGCAGGTATGGATGCTGAGATGCTTTGCAAGGGCGAGCAGATAAATGAGTTGGCTGTTGCTGATGTTTTGATCGCGCTCCATGCTAGAAAGAGTGCGCATTTTATTGATGACTTTGACAGGGTGAATCCTGATGGAAAAATGATCGTCTTTCTCACAGGTACTGACCTCTACCGAGATATCCCTAATGGCTGTAAAATTTGTGAAGCGAGCATGGATAGAGCTGATGCGCTGGTAGTCTCTCAAGAGGTATCGCTGACATCAGTGCCATATAAATTTAGAGATAAATCAACCGTAGTGCATAAGAGTATACAGCTGCCTGAGCTAGAGCTAAATGCGGAGGCTGAGCCGGGCTTATTCTCCGTGGTGGGGCATCTGCGTGAGGTGAAGCAGCCGTTTATGGCGGTGGAGTCTCTTCAGCTGTTAGATGACTCTGTGAGGCTAGTTCTGTTAGGTGATGCTGTGGCGTTAGATTATGGTGGTGCCGCTCAGAGCTGGCAGTTTAAAGAGCCGAGATTTAAGTGGTTAGGTAGGCTAGAGTATGTGGAGACTCTGAAATGGATGCAGCGCTCTGTAGCGACGATTAATACTAGTTTAGTGGAAGGTGGAGCTAACTCGGTGGGTGAGTCGATCGTTCTAGGAGTGCCAGTCTTAGCGAGTAGAATAGAAGGAAACGTGGGTATGCTAGGTGCTGACTATGAGGGATATTTTTCACCAGATGATAAACAAGGACTTGCAGATTTGATGAGCAGGGTGATCCATGATGCTGACTTGTCAGTAAGGCTGCGTGATCAAGTAAAGGAACGGTCGAAAATCTTTCTAAGAGAGAATGAGAAGCAAGATTGGATAAAGGTAATTCAGAAAATAATATGAGGAATTTAGCATTAAATATATCAGCTATAATGGGTTTTCTTGGCGTGGTGGTGTCATTAGTAGTAGGCGTGGTCACACTTGCGAAAGGGGAATTTATCAATGGGATGTTACTAGTTTTAGTGGCTGCACCAGTGTGTCTAGCTCTCGCTGTGGTGTTCGACTACGTGGGCGATCGCATGCGCCGTGATGTTCTGGAGGGCAGAGTAAGGGGGAAGCA
>CALFBV010000117.1 GCA_937951395.1 uncultured Rubritalea sp. | reverse complement strand
CCAGGTTCTCCATCATCGCGGCGTAGGCGACATTGTCTTGGCGATCGCGGCTGTGAGTGCCATATCTGTCTATACTTTTGGGAGTCTCGCTATCGCCATACATCTTAGCGCGCTTCGCCTCATATTTTGCTACAAGTTCTTTTGGTGGCTGAATAGGCGTATGAACCGCGTAGTGCGCAAGATTCAAATAAAACGGCTTATCCTTACCCTTGTTAGCATCGATAAATGCTATCGCCAAATCAGTGATAGAATCTGTTAGATAATCACCTTCCTTCCCATCGCTCAAATCAGGAACATCCCTGAATCCTTTCTTTCGCTTGTTATTATATGGGAAATAATATGTCGCGGGCTGTCCAGCGCGGTTCACCGCCTTCATCCAGCTGAATCCCTGCGCAGTAGGCATCTGGTCATCCTTCTCACCGATGTGCCATTTTCCGATGTAACCAGTCACATAGCCATGCTTCTGAAGTGACTCCGCTAGGGTAACCTCCTCAGATTTCAGATGGATCTTAGATGGCTGATGCACCCACTGCGTGATGCCCACCCGCTGCGGTGCCTTCCCCGTCATCAGCGCGGCTCGCGTAGGTGAGCAGACAGGATTAGCAGAATACGAGTGAGTGAAATTCACCCCGCCTTTAGCTAGCTTATCGATATGCGGCGTCTCATAGAAAGTAGAACCATTTACCCCGATGTCTACCCAGCCGAGGTCATCAATGAAGAACAGAATGATGTTCGGTTTCTGGGTCTCTTCCTGAGCTGATCCTGTCAGAGAAAGGCTCAGCCCAGTGGCCATGACCGCAGAAAAAGTAAGAGTTGCAAGGGATTTCATCATGAAAAAAACCTTACCCCCGCTAGATAGTGGTGCAACTATAATATTAGTGATTCTCTATCGTTCACTCCACCTTTACAGCGTGCTTCAGCTCTGCCAGATACTCGGCTGAGTTTACGATGACTTTTTTGAACTCAGGCCGCTTCACTTTCGTTTCTTCCATACCAACCTAAAAAACATCATAAGAAGAACAGAAATGATAGCAGCTATTACCAACTTGGAAAGGAAACCTCCATCGATATAATAGGAATTTAGGGCACCCTTGTTCTCATCTACTATCTTACCTTTATAAATCATCGCTTCCTTCACTTTTGGCTTACTAATTCCGCGTGCTATGAGCTCCTTTTTCATACTCTTAAAGTCCACTGGCTTACCCTCTTCTATCAACGTCGCTTCAAGCTCTTGATACTTTGTCAACCATTCTCTAGCCGCTTTTATTTCCTGCTCAACTTGTCTCTCATGAGTCGCCATAATGGGAGCTTCCACTATCTGATCTGATTTCTTCCCAGACTTCAAAGCTTTAGCAACTTCATTTAATCTCTCGTTTATAATGATGTATTTGAGTGGATGGTCCAATCCCTTAGCTCGGTGATAGCAGCGGATTGCTAACTGATATTTTCCCTCCTGAAAATAAACATCTCCTAAGACGAGGTAAACATCAGAAAATGTATAATCATTTTTTATCAGAGTAAGTAGGTATTCCTTTTTAGGTAATATCCCCACTCTAACAGTGCCAGGATTATCTAGATACTCCATGCCCAAGAAACTCTTAAAATAGTATTCCTCTTTTTCCACAGCATCCAGCCACTGGGTCATCCGTAAATAATAATCTCCCAGCCCCATGTGACCTTCCTTTTTAGTCTCAAGCGATAGCGCTATGTATTCAGCAGCTAGCTTATACTTCCCCATCTTCTTATAGAGCACACCTCTATTAGCCGCGGTCTCATATTCGCCTGGATGCCGCTTCTCGTTCTCATTAAATTCTGCCTCAGCCTTCTCATACTGCTTCAGTTTTATATACGCTGAAGCTAGGTCATTCCGCGCTACAAAATCATTTTCATTCTCAGCTAAAACCTCCTTAGTTCTCACCACTTCATTTTCATAAAACCTCTCTCCATGATGAGCAAACTGCCCCAAAATAAGATCCAGCTCATTCCCCGTTATCTCCACCTCGTCTAGCCGAGAGTAGCTGGTATTAATACAAGACATCAACCATACAGCCATCACACTGAGCGATATTTTAGATATTCTATGAAACAACATCGTCATAGGATAAATGGAATCGGGAGAGGACTCAATACAAAAACCTACGCGCGCATCTTCCGCCAGCGGAAGAGATAATAAGTTACCATCAGGTTCACTATATCTAGTGGTATCCAGTAGTTAAAAGGCACTAGAGTCATTCCCCAGTAGTAGTTTTTATAGGGTAGTGCAGATTGATCCCTCCAGAAATACCATCAAACAATAGATGCAGCGCGTAAGCGAATGAGCAGAACAGCGCTACTTGGAGCTTAAATTTACGCCTGAAACACAGCGAAATGGCAAGTAGAGTCAAAGTGAACACCACCCAAAATGGCAATCCATGTGACCAGCTAGTGAGGCGGTCAATGAGATAAATATGCGGATTGAGCACATCCGCCAAACCTCCCGAAATCGCGATCCACAGATAATCATACTTGGTCAAAGTATCGTTCTTAAGCCGAAACAACTTCACCAAGATAATTGGTGCTAGGGCATGAGTTACTGTAGTCATTTATTTTCAGTAGTCTGATTCCAACAAAATATAACCATGTGAAATCGGCATCATGAGGCATCATTTGCAATGATTTCATCACTCTCCACATTCGTGTAGACTCGTGGTAAAAAGCCCCATCATTTAAAAGAACGGATAAACGCGCTGAAGAACTCTACCCCTTCTTCTAAGTCCGCTATATTGATAAACTCATCCTTCGTATGCGCTTGATCGATGGATCCAGGGCCCACACAAACGGACGGAATACCACCATTTGATAGGTGAGCAGCGTCAGAGAACCATGGAGCCCCCACACACTTCGAGCTAGGCCAAGCGGCGAGTATTTTCTGAATGTAAGGATTGTCTTCCGTAGTTTCCATGGGCGGGTTCTCATGGCTAGAGGTAAGTTTCACTGGGAGCTTCATCTCCTCTATAAACACCTCCGTGATTTCTCTACCACCACCAGCATCCATCAGCGATGGAGTGGTGCGAATGTCTATCTCCGCCACTGCATGATCTGGCACGATGTTAGGCCGAGTCCCGCCATGAAGCGTTCCTATATTGAGCGTAGAATGCCCTAGCTCAGGATGGGTGTAGGTTGCTAACCTGTTAGATAGTTTACGGTTCATCAAATCCAGAGACTTAGCGAGGATCATGATCGCATTTTCCCCGCGCTCAGGCTGAGAAGAATGCGCCGCCTTACCCGAGGCCTCAAGAGTAAGCCAAGCAGCTCCCTTAGTCACATTCACTACATTGAGTGATGTAGGCTCTCCTGCGATGGCAAATTCATACTCATCCCCGTGATGCTCCGCGAAGTGCCGAGAACCCTGCTGCGTAGACTCCTCGCCCATGAATGCCACGAAATCTATCGCCACTGGAAGCTCCTTTAGTAGCTTCACATTATCTAGCAACGCAGTGATCATCGCCGCCATCGGACCTTTAGTATCAGATGCACCTCTCCCTAAAATTTTACCATCAACGAGATCACCACAAAAAGGATCAAACACCATACCAGCCACTCCCACCGTATCAGAATGAGGCCCCAGAAAAAACCTAGGACGCTCATCCACATCACCTTCACCTCCTGAGTATGGAGCCCTCGCTATAACATTCGGTCTCCCAGGTAGCACCTCTTCCTGCACCACATCAAATCCATGCTCACTCAAATATTTCTCTAAGAAATCCGCCATCCCCTGCTCATCCACTAGGTCAGTACCCGGCGCATTATCAGAGTTCACACTTGGAATACGGATCAGGGTCTGCAGGAGTTCTACCACGTTCATCATTCAAAGATCATGTGGTTTCTTACCCCCTATGTGAAGCCCATTGTTGAGCTAAATTAATTCCAACAACGCAACTACGCCCCCTCATAGCTGTATGGAATCGTAGACACAGATTTGTTTTCATATTGACCCTTGATAGCGCACTGAGTAACATGAAACATAATCAATGAACATCCGCCAAGATCTCTCTATAACTGATCAGCCCATATGAAACCTTACCTCTATAGCACCACATCCCCACCAATAAACCACTACGATGCACTTACAACTACGACACCCCACCGACGCGTAACCTATACGCAACATGGTAAAGAAACACCATCACTTCCTCCCACCACCAACAAACCCCATCTTCGAAACCCAGCCAAAAACCCACCCCTAGCCCATAATAAAACAACCCACACCCCACAAAGGAACACCTACGAAGTAACCCGTCAGGGATATTGGCCATCCAGAGACCCGATTGAGGAAGATGGTGGAGTAAATCTTTATGGGTTCTGCTATAATTCACCGTATAACTGGTTTGACAGGCTAGGCTGGGAGCCAACAAATATACCGATGCCTGACAGCAATGGTATAATAAATGCAGGCACTGCGACTCCTGATTTCAATTGTATGGCACATGGTGTGTGCTCACCAATATGGGAGCTAGGACCAGGAGATGAACCAAATCCTCATACTGTGCCACCTAAATTTGGGTGCAAGAAAGTAAGTTGCCAAAAATCTGTTACGTGTCCCAAATGCCAGCACAAGGTAATTCTTTTTGAAGATAGTGCAAATCCGGCTAGCTGCATGTATATCGGAGAGATGGAAATGTTTATTCATGTAAGTATGGTCAGTGTAACATATACACTGATATTCCTGATGCTGTAGATGACTATAATGATGTTTATAAACCTGAAGGAGATGTGAAAATCACTTGTTGATGTTGCCCTGATAAAGAAGAATAATTATATTTCATACAATATGTTACATAGACTAATAATTTTATTTTTAATGGTGCTTAATTTACATGCAGATGAAGCAAAGAGACAATTTTTTTCACTGCGTTTGATTGATCAGCCTGTTGTTAAAAAAGGAGAGCAAAATCATGTGGATAAAATTACATTGGGTGAGGTCATAATTAATGAATCGGATGTTATTTCTTTCTCTATAGAAACAGGAGAATTATTTTTGTCAGACCTTGCACATGAAAAATTTGGCAAGTTAAAACTGGCTCAAAAAATTGGTTTTTATATAGGAGATAAATTAATTACTTCTGGAAAAGTATGGAAAATGACTAGCTCTGTTTCATCTGATGGTTTAGTAGTGAGGTCAAGTATGACAAGAGCAAGTATATTTGTAAAAAAAGGCTATCCAACATTTGACTTTTATAACGCTAACAATCACAAAGATGAAAGTTTGCTAGTTTTACTTAGTAAAATGTTTAAAAAGCAAACTAAACCAAAATAAGAAAAACAAGTAGCACCCACGTAGTTGTATGGTCTTAATTATATGTTTGCGATTGAAGACAATGGTTTTTATCACATAGATAAAACAAACTCAGGTAGAGATAAATACAAACCTTAAAAGTAAACTATGAAATACACATTATTAATAATTTCGTTAATCTTTTCAGATATAGGGAGCTCTAAGGTGGCGGAATGGCTGCCAGAAGACGCATCGATAAATAGGAAATATCGTTATATGACGGAACCTACTTTCGACATGATAATATTAAGGTCTTCTCCTCGAGGGTGCGTGATGCGTTGTCGATTAGATCATGACATAGATCCTAATTTCTATTTGATATCTGGCATATATCAAAAAAACAAGGGTATAAAAACATACTTTAGACATTCTACTTATATTCGTGAAGGAGATAAAGAAGGAGAGTATTACTATGCCACTATTACTGAAGGTGTAGATCAAAAGGAATTTAAAATTCAATATGATTACTTTAAGAATAAAATGAGTAAAGTTAAGTATAAATTCGAAGAACCTTCTCCTGAAATTATATCAGGACTTCAGTGGGCTATTTTCGAAGGAGTTATGCCCTCTTCCAGTTATCTCTTAAGTGCTGAAATTGAAGGAGCATTTGCTGAAAAAGATGATGAGCTACTTCATTTTCTAAAAGGTAAAAAAGAACCAGATGAA
>CALFBV010000116.1 GCA_937951395.1 uncultured Rubritalea sp. | reverse complement strand
ATAGTAAAAAAATAATTAATTACTATTATTAAGAGTGAAGCATCTAAATCAACCTTTGCTTCGTTCTATATCTATGAAGACCAGTAATCAGAAAAGAACTTCTCACCCCTCTCCTATCTTGAGTGGAATAAAAACGATATTCCCTTGGCTGGGATGGGTCGGATTTTCTATGTGTATAGCCCTATTTCTCATCACTGGTTGTAGTCAGAATAAAAATATGAACGAACAAGCACTCACATACTATAAAGCGAAAACTGCCTCAGCCCCACAAACTGCTGACCTCAGTGAAGCTGAATCAAAAGCCGCCCTGGACCGCTTCAGTAAATTCCTACAAGATATCGGATCTGAGGAATTTATCGAGCGCGAAATCTCTAATGTCTATGCTGAAAATGCGTATCTCAATGACACTCTAAAAACACTCACGAATCGCGGAGAAATAAAGCAGCACTTCATCAAAACCTCGAAGGTGATGACTGGCTACTCCTTGGAAATAGAAGATATTTCTAAATCTACTACGGGGAATGGATACTACCTTCGCTGGACGATGAAGTTCTCCGCACCCAAGCTAGCCAGCGGTAAGGAAATCGTATCGATAGGGATGTCTCACGTGGTATTTGATAAAGATGGAAAAGCTCTGATTCACCAAGACTTCTGGGACTCAACGAGCGGAATGTTTGAGCATGTGTCAGTCATCGGTGGCGGTATCCGCATGATTAAAAAACGCCTCTAACAGCGCAGTATGGAGAACGGAATGGATCATAAACAAAAGACAGCATCAAGGATCAAGGACATGCTGGGGCACTGGCTGGACTCTGATTACAAGCGCATAGAAAACCCTAAGTCACTTGAAGAAAAAATGGACTGGGAGCGCTGCATTCCATTCATTATCATCCACCTAGGTCTATTTTTTCTGATCTGGGTAGGCTGGAGTCCTACGGCAGTGATTGCTGCTATCGCAATGTATGTGTTGCGCATGTTTGCGATCACCGGGTTTTATCATCGTTACTTTTCTCATCGTACATTTAAGACGAGTAGAGTGATGCAGTTTATCATCGCAGTCTGGGGAAATACAGCCATGCAACGCGGTGCTCTCTGGTGGGCAGCTAACCATCGTCACCACCACAAACACTCTGACACAGACGAAGATCTCCACTCACCAGGCGTGCAGGGGTTCTGGTGGTCTCACATCGGCTGGATCACTTGTAAAAGAAATTTCCCCACTGACTACAGCCAGATCAAAGACCTCGCGAAATACCCAGAGTTAGTATTTCTGAATCGTTTCGATCAGCTAGTACCTTACCTTTATGGCGCGGCGATGTATGGTATCGGATATTTTCTGGAAACGGTCTATCCATCACTGGGTGTAACCGCTGCGCAGTTCTTCGTTTGGACATTTTTCGTAAGCACCGTGTTCCTACTTCACGGCACACTGATGATCAACTCCATGGCGCATGTCTGGGGTAAGCAGCGCTATGAAACAGATGATGATAGCCGCAACAGCGCTCTACTTGCCATCATCACGCTCGGTGAAGGCTGGCATAATAACCATCATCGCTATCCACACAGCACTAGACAGGGATTCAGATGGTGGGAATTTGATATCACTTATTATGGGCTGAAATTAATGTCTTGGCTCGGATTGATTAGAAATCTACGTCAAGTTCCTAAGGAGTTGCTAAAGGAAGAACAATCCAGCAATAAAACAAAGATTTCCGATGTCATCTAATCCTACTAACGATAAAAAGAAACCCACCATCGCCATCGTCGGTCTTGGGATTTCTGGTTTAGGCTGCGCGCATTTCCTAAAGAATGATGCAGAGCTCACGCTCTATGAAGCGAATGACTATATCGGTGGTCACACCAACACAGTTACGGTCAAGGAAGGTAATAGGGACATCCCTATCGACACGGGATTCATGGTTTATAATGAGGACACCTATCCACATCTGACACGCTTATTTGCAGCGCTAAAGGTAGAGACGAAAAAAACTGACATGTCATTCTCTGTCAATCATCTGCCTGATGGACTGGAGTTCAATGGGGGTAAAATGAACCAGATTTTCGGGCAGCGTAAGAATATATTTAATCTTAAATTTTGGAAAATGCTCTTCCAGATCAAGAGCTTTAATACTGATGCACTAGAGGATATAGAGAACGAAAAACTGCACCACATGACACTACGTGAGTATGTGGTGCACCGTGACTATGGTGAGAATTTCCTTCGCTGGTATCTCGTACCAATGGCATCTGCCGTTTGGTCAAGCCCGCCAGAAAAAATAGAGCAATTCCCCGCTATCACTCTGATGAGATTCTGGAAAAACCATGGATTTCTCGCAGTGAAAGAACGCAAGCAATGGAGAACTGTCTGTGGTGGGTCTAAGTCTTATGTTGAGAAATTGATCCAGCCATTTCACGATAAAATACAGGTTAACAACCCAGTAACCTCTATCCGCAGAACAGCAGAAGGCGTAGAGGTAAGTTCTCAGAACGGAGTGCAAACCTTTGATCAAGTGATTCTTGCTACTCATGCCGATGACTCACTGAAACTAACAGCAGATCCTACCCTTTCTGAATCTAAGATTCTCTCTGCGTTTCAGTACCAGCCAAACACAGCAGTAATGCACACGGATGCCAGCGTGATGCCAAAGAACAAACCCTGCTGGGCATCATGGAATTATGAAATAGGCGATACTGATGAAGGTCTCAGAAGCTCTACCCATTATTGGATGAATTCACTGCAAGGCGTCTCTGAGAATGAGCAGTACTTCGTCACCATCAACCCTCAAAAACAGCCTAAAAATATCCTAAGAACGATCGAGTATAGGCACCCACTTTTCGATCTAGCGGCGATCACTGCACAAAAAGAAATTCCGCGCCTACACGAAGAAGGACTGAGCGAGACAAATACCTTTTTCTGTGGTGCCTGGCAACGCTACGGCTTCCATGAAGACGGTCTACTGTCAGCAGTGACACTTTGTGAAACCATACTTGGAAGGAGCGTTTGGAAATGAAATCATCGCTCTACCAATGTAAAATTTTTCATAAACGACTGAAACCTGTCGAGCGCCAATTTACCTACTCCGTGTTCATGATGTCGCTCGATTTAGACGAACTAGACCAGCTTAGTAAGAAGCACTGGTTATTCAGCAGAAACAGCTGGAACATTTATTGTATTAGAGACGCAGACTACCTCGATGAGGGAACTGAAAAAACGATCAAAGAAAAACTCTTTGATTTCTTAGAAACCAAAAAATTTGATCTGACAAAAATTTCCACCTGCTACTTACAAACTTTTCCACGTATTTTCGGATATCAGTTTAATCCCGTATCATTCTATTACTTAGAAAATGATTCTGGAGAAGTGATCGCAACCGTAGCTGAAGTGGGAAACACTTTCCTTGAAAAGAAGATGTTCCTCATCGATGAGAAAGACAAACGCGGCTGGTATAAGCTTAAAACTGCGAAAGCTTTCTACGTCTCTCCATTTTCAAAAGTAAACGACTACTTCGACTTCCAGATAGGACCCAAGGATGAAAAATGGTCAATCAACATCAATGATGAAGATGATGAGGGCTTGGTTTTAGTGAGCACCATTCGTGGTCATCAAAAATCCTTTAGTACTCTGCGCCTAAGCTGGTATACCATTAGATACCCCCTACTCACATTACGCGTCATTTTCCTCATCCACTGGCATGCACTGATCATGTGGATTCGTAAATTCCCCATTTCTAATAAATCAGGCACAGCCTCTGACCAGATCGAAGTCCTCCGCCCACATAAAAGCCTCACTAAAAAATAATCATGGATAGTAACACACCAGAAATCACCAAACCTAATAAGGGAATATGGCAGGAAAAAGTCATCCAGAAACTCTTCTCTAGCATGCCCGTGAGTGGGCTACTTCTCCGCTATAGTGATGGCACGGAAAAGCAATACGGAGCCAAGGATCATGAAGTAGAAGCAGAAATCCATCTCAACGATGACAACGAGTTCTTCAGACAATGCGTGGCGTATGGCAACATCGGGTTAGGCGAAGCCTACATGGAGAAGGTCTGGGACACTCCAGATATCAGAGCGGTCATTACTTGGTTCATCCGCAACATGAAAGCCAAGACAGGTGTGAAGGGATCATCTAACAAGATCAAGGCGGTGAATAAATTCAAATTCATCAACAAGATCTTCCACATCGCCCGCGCAAATACTATCCGCACCAGTAAGAAAAACATCTCCGAACACTACGATTTAGGAAACGATTTTTATAAGTTGTTTCTCGATCCATCGATGACGTATTCGAGTGGTCTTTTCACTAAAGAAGAGACCTCCTTAGAGGAAGCACAATTCGCGAAATATGATGCTCTCTGCCAGAAGCTACAGCTCAAGGAAGGCGATGAAGTCTTAGAAATAGGCTGTGGCTGGGGCGGGTTTGCGTGTCACGCTGCATCTATCTATGGTTGTAAGATTATCGGAGTCACCATTTCTCAGGAACAGTTAAACTACGCACAACAGCGAGTCAAAAGAGCAGGATTAGAAGACAAAATAGAACTACGTCTCCAAGACTACCGCGAGATTACCGGCGAGTTTGATCACATCGTATCCATTGAAATGCTAGAAGCTGTGGGTGATAAGTTTCTACCTAGCTATTTCAGTAAATGCAACGAACTCCTCAAGCCAGACGGAGCACTCGGACTACAAATGATCACCGTTCCAGACAGCCGTTATGATGAACTCAAGCGCGGTGTGGACTTCATCCAAAGACACATCTTCCCGGGTTCCCTACTCATTTCACTAGGACGCCTCAATGAAGTGATGAAAAAGACCGGAGAGCTCAGCACCTTCCAAATAGACGACATGGGACTAGACTACGCACGCACACTTTCAGAATGGTATGATCGCTTCAATGCAGAGTTAGCTTCCGTAAAAGAACAAGGCTTCGACGATACCTTCATCCGCAAATGGAATTACTACCTTAAGTATTGCGAAGCCGCATTCGCCACCAGAAACATCAGTGTAGTCCAAGCTATCTATACAAAACCCAACAACGAAAAACTTACATCTGTTAGATAAGACTTATCGAAATTTTGACTCAGGAACAAACAGTCCCAGCACCAGAAGGCAGACTCTCCAGATTCTGGAAGAAGTTTATGGTGAAACCAATTAAGAATCAACTCAGTCGTGGGGTCTCGGTAGAAAAAATATCGCTCACAATGGCTATCTCACCAGTCATATCCGCTTTCCCAGTGTTAGGTTCTACCAACCTGCTGAGTCTTCTAGTAGGTTCTGTTTTACGGATGAACCTTCCGTTCTTATTACTCTTTAAGAGCTTATTTTACCCACTGCACCTCGGTCTGATTTTAGTTTTCATCCGCATCGGGGAATCTATTAATGGCGCTCCTCACATACCATTCAGTATTCCACAGCTACTCGTCAAATTCAAAGAAGACCCAATGCAGTTTGCCAGGGACTTCGGCATGACTGCTCTTTATGGGATAGAAGCATGGGCACTCATTGCACCATGGTTTGCTATCCCACTATTTTTCATCTTCCGCTATTTGATCAAGAAATACATGAACAGAAAATCTAACCAGAAACAAACTAGCTAGATGAACATTTTAATTCCCAGCGCCTTGATCCTCACGATCATTTTTGTGATCGGATGGCTCGCTTCGATGAAAATTAAAAACGCGAGTTTCGTAGATGCGATGTGGGCACTGAGTTTGGGTATTCCAGTGCTTATCTACATTGCTTCTCATGAGGGCCGCAGTGATAGAAAAATTATTCTTATCGCTATGGCTCTCATCTGGTCAGTGAGACTAGGTAGCCATCTTGTAAAACGTATCTACTCTAAACATCCAAAAGAAGATAAACGCTACAAAGAGATGCGAGACAAATGGGGAGATAATGCTAACAGAAATTTTCTGTTCATTTTCCTCACAAACGCAATATTAGTTTTTCTACTATCACTCCCCTTTTATTTCTCTTCTCAGTCAGATGCTCCTCTTCAATTATTAGAGTGGGTAGGCTTAGGTGTTTTCATAGTAGGGTTCATCGGTGAAACGATTGCGGATAAACAACTAGCTAACTTCATAAGTCAAAGCGGAGGAGGAAAGATCTGTAAAATCGGATTGTGGAACTATAGTCGTCACCCTAACTACTTTTTCGAAGCCGTGATCTGGATAGCTATCTATCTCTTCTGCAGCGCAGCTCCAGGGGGCATCTACACCATTCATGCTCCTATCATCATGATCTTTCTGCTCACTAAAGTCACCGGCATCCCACCACTGGAACGTTCACTTCTGAAAAGTAGAGGCGACGCCTACAGAGAATACCAACAAACCACGAGTTCCTTCATTCCTTGGTTTAAAAACAAATCGACAACGAAAACATCATGACATTAGATATTAACGACTGGCTAGAAAACGACCGCATTCCAGACTCAATGATCCGTTTCGGTATCCGCAAGCGACTCCTGAAGACTCTGAATAAATTCCGCCCAACCCACTGCGAAGACCGTCAAGTGGCACTCATCAAACACATCAACGACCTCAAGAACAGCCCGCTAGCCATCGCTACTGATGAAGCTAACGAGCAACACTACGAGCTACCGACTAAGTTCTTCCAAGGCTGTCTGGGTCCACATTTAAAATACAGCTCTGGCTACTGGAAAGATGGTGAGACCAGTTCAGATATCGAAGCCTCAGAAGCCCGAATGTTAAAACTTACCTGTGAACGCGCCAACATCATCGATGGCGACCGCATCCTAGAACTCGGCTGCGGCTGGGGATCTCTCACGCTCTGGATGGCACAATATTTCCCAAATTCTGAGATCACTGCAATATCAAATTCCAACACTCAGCGTGAATTCATCAACTCCCAACTCGGAGACCGTGGACTGACTAATGTAACGGTTAAGACAGTAAACATGATCGACTATCGTGGTGAAGGAGAGAGCATCTTCGACCGTGTCGTATCGGTAGAAATGTTTGAGCACATGAAGAATTACCAGATTCTGTTAGAGAGAATCAGTGAGTGGCTCAAGCCAGATGGAACACTCTCCGTCCACATTTTCACCCACAAGGACACCTCCTATCATTTCGAGGTAGAAAGTGATGATGACTGGATGAGCAAGTATTTCTTCACCGGGGGACAGATGCCGAGCGATGACCTCCTGCTCTATTTCCAAGACCATTTATCCATCGACGACCACTGGCAAGTGAACGGCAGCCACTACGAGCGAACCTGTAACGCCTGGCTAGACCGCATGGATGCTAACAAGGAAAAACTCTTCCCTTTGATCCAAGAAACCTACGGCAAAGATCAAGCTACTAAATGGTGGGTTTACTGGCGCTGCTTCTACATGGCTTGCGCTGAACTTTGGGGCTTTCGCAATGGCGAAGAATGGTTTGTATCGCACTATCGCTTTATAAATAAAAAGTGAAACTCTATCTAGGATCTTGGGTTTTACTCTCCAGTTCATTCATCGTCCATAGATCGTGAGGGCCTGCTTTGACTAGCTTTAGATAAGCTAGCGATTTTTCGTATTCTTCTATGATGGCGAAAGCGCGGGCTAGATCCATTAAAAGAGTAATGTCTGGGCGCTTCATATCTAGGCGTTTATTGATTTCAGTGATGGCTCTGATTGCTAGGACTTTGGCTTCTTCACTGTGATCTGGAGCACATAGAGCCGCTCGGATTTGCCAACTGCTTTTGAATCTTGACTCCTGGATTCCTTTTTCTATTAGCCCTTTTAGTTCAACCCCTTTATCAGCATCGATCATTGCTTCTATCCAGTTATTCTCCAGCACGATGCTCGGGTTGACCTTCTTCGCATCTGTTAGAAACTCCACACGCTTATCAAGCTCTCCTAGTTTCCAGAGAAGATGAGACTTAAGAAGTAAGGGAGCAATCTGTTTTTTATGTTCTATCTTGATTGCACTTTCACAGTTTCTCAGTGAATTCTGATAGTCACTAATGACATAGTAATGCTTAGCTAGACCGAAGTGAGACATCGCTCTCTCTCGGTCAGTTACCGCTAGGTCAAATGACTTAGTAAGATACAAAAACCTATCATCATCTTCTTCCTCTCCTCTACTGAGTTCTAGCCAACCATTGTGATCATTAGGCTTCAGTTTAGTGAACGTTAGTAGATCCGATTTTGCCTTTGCGAGTTTTCCAGAGGCCCTGTATTCAGCGGCCCTTTTAAAATACAGCTCGGCTTTATCCTTCTTCTCTGCATGCTCTAACTGATGAGTCAGAGCATGGATCACATCATGAGGATCCGCATGAGCTAGAATAACCTTACAGCCTAAGCAAAAAGTTAAAAATACTAATTTGAACTTCATTTCTTGATTGTGAGGAATGCATCTAGCGTGAAATCTGAACTACCGATGTCCGCATTATGACCCTCGATAGAAAGGACATTTTTTCCTTTCTTTAAGAGATAAATAAGCTTCGGCAATGGGAAGAACTCATAGTTTTTTGCCTCGTGATTATGAAATCCTTTCGCTGTTTTTCCTTCTCCATAATCTACCAGGCAGCGGACAATGGGCACACCATTGAGATAAGCAATGAATCCATCATCATATTTAGCAGCTAGCCCCAGGCCTTTTACTTTAACCTTAGATAAATTATCGATCACAAATTCCTTACGCGTATAGACCACCGTGAATTTGTCTTTCATATCGAGGATGGTATTGTCATCCTTATCACTGTAGCCGAATCCCGCCTTACCTTTTTTCCAATTTGAGGTATCAAAGTCTATTTCTGTCCAGCCCTTCACTGGGTGTAGGTCTGGACCTGCAAGATAGTCCCACTCTACATGTGGAGGGATCACTGGCTCATGCTTCTTAGGCATTTTTTCCCCAGTCTGAGCGAGAATTTTCTTATCAACGATAAGCTCTGGATCTCTTGGATTCTCCACAATGCTTCTCTCTACTTTACCTCCCTTCTCTATCACACAGTGATCTACTACTGCACCATTGTAATTGATCATTTCTAGTGTAAGTTTATTGTCCTTTGTTTCTAAAATAACTGAGCCATGCATCACGATAATTTTACTCATTAGAACGTGATTAGCCTTTCTACGTAGTCCTGTCCCTCCGTGACCTGCTACCACTTGGATGACTCCATTGTTAGGAGCCAGTCCAGAACTCTTCTTGTAGCTACCATCACCACCTTCGCGAGGATCGCCATCGCCATCATCAAGTACTACACCTTTGTTCGTGCTCGGTGTCACGTAGGCGCCATCGATGAGCATGGAGCGCTCGTAGATGTGTGAGTGACCAGTGAAAACTACATCTACACCACCAGATTCTAGGATAGGCATGATGTTCTCACGCATTTCGATCAGCTGCCTCTCCTGATCACTGTCATGAGACCCCTTCGTGTACGGTGGGTGGTGGAAAAATGCGACCAGCCAGTCAGCCTTCGTTTTCTCGAGGTCAGCCTTCAGCCACTGCGCCATTGCAGCAGTTGGGCTACGGTCTAGGTCGTGAGAATTGAGACAGATGAAGTGAACATTCCCATAATCAAACGAATAGTATGTCTCCGTGCCAGATGGGGCACCACCAGCTTCAGCCATGGATGGTAGCACGTAGGCATCATAGTATGGACCTATACCAGTTTCACCTTTAGATGAGCCACCTTCGTGATTCCCCATTGATCCCCAGCAGACCGTATTGCGTAGCGTGTCAGCATACATTGGGAAGAAATTCCTAGAGAATTCCTTATCCGTTCCTGAGCCATACGCCATGTCACCCACGTGGATGTAGCCATCTAACTTCCTGTCACCTAGAAATTTTTTCATTCCGTCATGCACACGTTTTTGGTCTTCGCCACCCGTGCCAGAGTCCCCTACGACCCAGAATCTAGACTCTGTCTTAGCTCCTCTTTTAGGGTGTGTTTTGAAATGATAACTTTTATCAGAGGGAGTGATTCTCTGGTCCCCATTATAAATGCATAGTAATAAGTGGTATCTGGCTGGAGGTCGCTGAGATACGCTTCATATTGCATCGTATTCTCTGGTGCGCTCTTCGCCTCTGGCCCCTGCCAGAGGTGCTCGCGTTGCTTTACTAAGATTTTCTCCTCAGAGAAATTCAACTTATCCAACGAAGTGCCTATTCTAACCACAGGCTTCATTTCACCATCTGTCCGCCAGACCACTACTTGCGAGCTCTCAGTAGAGAGCTGAACGTATGGATCACGCGTGATGTTTATTTCCTTCGCCTGACTAACAATCGTGGATGAAAGAAGCAGCCCTGTGATGAGTGGTGGAAATAAATGTCTATATTTCATAACGTAAATGGATCTCAACTAATATCCACGAAGAACCACCCCGCGTCCATCACTATTTCACTCACAGCAGAGCACATTCCATATTCTGCTTATTATCTTTTCTTTCATCAGACGAATCATACCTGTTACCTATGATGAGAAATGCTTTTTTATCCATAAGTTTCCTCTGTGCTTCTCTAACACCCCTATCAGCTGACCCTCAGAGGAATCCTCTGAAAGATGGTGATGGTGCTGTAGAGCTCATAGGAAATCTCACCCAATGGCAGCCTGTCTCCGACATGGCGCGCGCCCGCAAATTCTACGAAGGAATCCTCGGTCTAGAAGTCACTATGGATCACAAAATGGAAAAAGGTCATTGGGTAGAATATGACATTGGACCCGCTACCCTCGCACTCGGAGTCGCCCCCGGTATGAACCCCAGCCCTGATGGTTGCAGCGTTTCCCTGGAGGTGGAAGACTTCGAGCAAGCCATCTCCGAGCTACAAGAAGCGGGGATCGAATTTGGCTTCGGCCCCATTGAGACCCCAGTTTGCCACATGGCATTCGTAAAAGACCCAGACGGAAACTCCGTAGGCATCCACAAGCGAAAACCAGGCCATAATTAGCGTTAAAACAGCCCAAAATCTCCCCCATTGACAGATGAGAGATTAGCACCTATTTTTCTTTCGATATGGAAATCTTAATTAGCATTATAACTGGTCTTCTCGGTGGAGGAGGAATGGGTGGTATTCTTAAAAAACTCAGCTTAGGTAAAGTTGGCAACTTAGTCACAGGTGGAATCGGTGGTCTTCTCGGATCACTACCTCAACTAGGTGGTCTTCTCGAAGGCATCGGAGGACTCACTGGCAATGGAAGCACAGCTGTAGCAGGTGCTGCTGGCGGCGGCATCCTCATGACTGTTGTTGGTCTCATCAAAAAATTACTGATTAAGAAGTAATTTCTCAACCTCTATTTATTAACTCAAATAGCCTGATCCACATTGTGGGTCAGGTTTCTTTTTTTTGCGGTATCTCCTTCACATGCTTTACATCTGCCGATCTCTCCATACTATCCCGCCGTGCTCGCAACATACGTCCATAACATCGACCCCGTCATCTTTTCCATCAGTGATGCCATTAAGCTACGCTGGTATGGACTAGCATATCTTCTCGCATTCGTAGTAGGGTTTTATCTTCTTAAGAGACTCGGAGACAAGAAGCTCTGGGTACTTCCCGGCGAAAAAGCTAGTGATTTCATCACTCTCGCAGCTATCTTTGGCGTCTTTCTCGGCGGCAGAATCGGAAATATTTTAGTCTACCAGTGGGACGAATTTATAGGAAACCCGCTGATGATATTTAAAGTCTGGGAAGGCGGCATGGCTTCTCATGGCGGCATTCTAGGACTGATGATTTTCACCCTAGTTTACTCCTGGAAGAAAAAAGTCTCCTGGACTGGTCTAGGTGATGGACTCTGCGTAGTAGCACCCCTCGGAGTCATGTTTGGCAGACTTGCTAACTTCATCAACGGCGAGCTCTACGGAAGAATCGATAAAAGCTACGCATGGGCGATGAAATTCCCCAATGCACTCTACGATAAAACCGCTCCTGAGTATCACCAACAAGCCGCCGCGAACCAGATCGCCGCTGATGCAGACCCTGACTACGCAGCCTATCATGGGAAAGTTCAGCAACTCTACGACAAAGTCCTCGCAGGTGGACACAAGCCAGGTTCTCCACAGTACAACGAATACGCAGCATTAGCTAACCAAGAAAGCGCGCGGCTCAATGAAGTCATCCGTGAGCACGAGCCAGTAAGACAGGCAATAGGTGAACTACTAGAGCCTCGCTATCCATCTCAGCTATTCCAAGCTGCAGGCGAGGGACTTGGTTTATTTATAATCTTATGGATCACTAGAATGTGCTTTAAGAAACTCCCACACGGCATCCTTACAGGTATGTTTTTCGTCTTCTATGCGATCTTCCGCATCACCATGGAAAATTTCCGCCAACAAGAAACTGAGGATGTCATTAGGTTCGGAATGACTCTCACTATGGGACAATACCTCTCCATCTTCATGATCATCATCGGTCTAGGCTTCATCATCCAGGCCATCATGAGACCGCGGTATCTGGATGCTTATAAATAGGGCTCTCCCTACCAGTGAGTTCAGCTTAAGGTAGGATTTTCCAGTTTCCCAAGTCTCTGATATTTCTATAGTATGATTAGGGAACCTTTCTTGTCGTTCCTCCACACTAGGAGCGGGAATTCTGACATATCTTATTTAATTGATAGAGCAAAATAGCTAAAATAATTTATCTGACAAATGGTTGTGTTGTATATTCAAAATACTAACATTTAGCAAAAACTACTACTACTCACAAAAAAAGTGCCAGGAAACTGCGGCAATACTGGACAAACTACCGTTGCTCCGATTAAGGCCTGGCGGATTCATCTGCCAATACTCCACAGCTCCTGACGGGAAAAGCTGTAAGCCCCATGGGCACATTTAGCAACCCATTTTTGTAGAAAAATCACCTTCCTCCAGCGTTTTACTCGGCCGGAGCATCTACCTGACGTTCCAGGAACTCATGCGCTATCGCCATGTAGGCGCGTGATCCTGTGCCACCGGAGTCGTGCTCAAAGATAGTTTTGCCGAAGGATGGAGCCTCACCGATACGGATGCTCCGAGGTACTACACGCTCATAGACTTGGTCTGGGAAATGCTTCGTCACCTCGTCCACTACCTGTTTTGAGAGATTAGTACGTCCATCATACATAGTCATGATGATGCCACCTAGAGTCAGCCCTGGAGCTGCTCCACTTTCTTTGATCTGAGAAATAATATGAATAATTTTAGCCAATCCCTCTAGCCCAAAATACTCGCACTGCAGTGGTATAAGTACTTCATCTGCAGAAGCTAGCGATGAAGTCATCAGCACGCCTAGGCTCGGAGGTGTGTCTAGTAGGCAGTAGTCGAAATCATTGCTTGCACGTACTCCAGCCAGCATATCTCGGAGAAATGTGAGGTGGTCATCCCTGCGAGCCAGCTCTATTTCCACTCCAGAGAGATCCATGCCTGATGGGACGATGTATAAATTTTCACGCTCAGCAGACACCACCTTATCCAGTATCTGCGCCTCACCGATGAGTGGGTAGTAGATACTACTATCCGCATCAAGCCCTAGCCCAGAAGTAGCATTCGCCTGCGGGTCCAGATCTAGTAACAGAACTCTCTTCCCCAGCTTAGCTAGTCCAGCTGCCAATGAGATAGTCGTCGTAGTCTTTCCCACTCCCCCCTTCTGATTTGCTATCGCGATTACTTTCATGTGCAGAATACTTCTACCCAGTATTTCTGGAAAAACACGCACAATTTTACTAAAAAGATAAGAGTCATCTCTACATATTAAGAACCAGGCTCATCTGAAAAATGAATTTGCCGTCAAAAGTAATGATCCGCGAGGTAATCCACATTGACCTCTTTTCAGCAAAGGCCACAAAACGATCAACAATGAACTCAGGTAATTTAAATTATCCTTTTTTCTCAGACTTCCAGCACTTCTCATCGATCATCCAGAATGACTTCAGATGCTCTATTTCTTTTTTCTTGAGGTGATACATCACAGTGACGCGTTTGAGGTCAGCTACACTTGGGAGTGGATCAGTGATTGATGGAGATTGAGCAAAACTTACCTCTGTCTGCGCTATCTTACTCTGCACGGACTTGAGATTACGCCAGTTCTTGAGCATCTGACGCACCTCATGTGCCATACTCTCATTGAGTGTGCTCTGCTCTGCTAAACTGCTCCTCAGCTCATCCACTCCGAAGTTTTGTTTGATTCGATTCATCCCCGGCAGCACCGGTTTTTCTTTGACGTGCTGCTTCTGCATTTCGGTAGCTAGCCGAGCTGAATTCTCAAGAACTCTCCAGCGCCTCCAGTCTGAAAATTCTGGATTATGCACAGTGCGATAAAAGTTCAGCCGTTTTGTATAATGATTGAATTCCACATCAAAATATTCAGCATTAAAGAAATTTCTCACCTGGTCCAGCCATTGCTGGCGTTCCTTAGTGAGGACGCCTTGCGCCTTTGTTAGCTCCACAGTCATCGCCTTACTTTCTTTCGTGATGACACCACCCTTCAGCGCTAGCTCTTGCTTGATCCGCCGGATGTTGTCCTCAGCCTGGCTTAGATTTTCACTCTGGCAGAACAAGGCATGCAAGTTCACCATCTCCTTACGCTGAGCCGTGTCTGCCTTCATGCTCTGTGAGACCCGCTCCCACTCTGATTGAGTCAGTGAGTGAGTGATGTTTTTCAGATCGGTGATGGATTCTAGCTGCTTTGGGAGAGATGCTACTGGATCCTTCATCGCACTCGCTAGCTCGCTAGGATTGAGAGTAGTCTGCACACTATTAGAGAGGCTCTTGCGCACTTCGAAGGTGAGGTTGTTGACTAGCCCTCGCTTGATCTGAGACTCTTCTTTATCTGTTATCGCCTTCCGATAACTCGGATTTCTGTCCTTCATTAGTTCAGATGCCTCCATCCATGACATCTCTACTTTTTTAAATGGTGACTGAGCCGCTAGCTCACGTGCGTAAGACTCCCCCTGTTTCTCCACATTCTGATCTAGCTCCTGCGTCACCTGCTGAGTTACACACTGAGTGAGAGTGAGTGAAACAACTGCTAATACCATCAATCTACTAAGAATTTTATTCTGAAGCTTCATGAAAGTTTAATACGTAGAGACTTAACCATTCTTTCATCCGCCTTTATCATTCTGAGACAAAAGACTTTCCTATACCAGTTGACTAAGATATTTAGAACAACATGCGCAAGCGAGGAAATGAACACGTAGCCAGAGATAATAAGCACACTCGTGGCAGAGAGATGAAGGGTGGCGGTGGACTCGCTAAGGGCGAAGAAGCACTGGAGACCATCCTACGCGATAAGGAAAATCCTTTCGTGCTCGTACTAGACTGTGTCACAGACCCGCATAATCTAGGCGCAGTCTTGAGAACTGCGAATGGGGCCGGAGTGGATGCAGTCATCGCTCCTAAGGATAAATCTGTAGGTCTAACAGAAACCGTCCAGCGTGTAGCAGTAGGTGCCGCAGAGACCACTCCATTCGTGAGAGTGACTAACCTCTCACGCACCATGAAGAAACTTCAAAAAGACTATGGCATCTGGCTTCTAGGTACGAGCGATAAAGCCACGCAGACACTTTATCAATCAGACATGAAAGGCCCCATTGGCATCGTCATGGGAGCTGAGGGTCCTGGGCTGCGCAGACTCACGGAAGAAAACTGTGACTTCCTCATCAGCCTTCCGATGGCTGGCAAAGTGGACTGCCTAAACGTGAGTGTTGCTACTGGAGTCTGTCTCTACGAAGCGGTTAGACAACGTGCGGATTAAAGTTTATGAATGCAGACATCATACTAGCCTCAAGCTCTCCTAGAAGGAGCGAACTCCTCTCCTCATTGCTAGAAGATTTTCAAGTAATCCCATCACCGGGTGAGGAAATTCACTGCCATGAGACTCCCCTACCCGAGCTCTGCTGCATCAACGCACAATCAAAAGCATCCGCCATCGCTGGCAGACCTGAGCATCAGAATCACATCGTGATAGGCGCAGACACTCTAGTCTACATCGATAGCACCCCACTCGGGAAACCTCGCGACAGAGCTGCTGCCATAGCCACTCTAAAGAAACTCTCTGGTAGAACTCACCAAGTCTGCACTGGGGTCTGCATCATCAAAGGTGAGCAGATCAAAAGCTTTTACGAGATCACAGAGGTAAGATTTAAAGAACTAACCGATGAGATCATAGAATCCTATATGGAAAAGGTGGATGTGATGGATAAGGCGGGCAGCTACGCAGTGCAAGAGCACGGTGAAATGATCGTCATAGAAGTGACTGGAAGTCACTCAAATGTAGTGGGATTACCAATCAAATCTGTGCGCGAAAAACTAGAGGAGTTTGGAGTAAAGTGCCTACCTGAGAAACAACGAGTCGCAAAAAATCACCGTTATCCAGTTTTGTTTAATCCTCACGCAAGAAGCACTAGAGGCCGTAGATCACTGCGCTTCCTGATGAATAACGCAACCGACTTCACGCTCTACGCCACACGCGGCATAGATGATGCGCGAGAGCTAGCTGCTAAATTTGCCGTTGACAATGAACCAGTAGTTCTCGCCGCTGGAGGCGACGGCACTCTGAATGCTGTGATCATGGGTCTGATCGGCTCCAACACCGCTCTCGGTGTCCTTCCCACGGGAACTATGAATGTCTTTGCCAGAGAAATGGGCATCCCAGTGCCAACTATGCAACGTTCTAACCTCAACTGCGCTCTAGAAGTCATCAAGGGTGGTCACATCACCGAGGTAGATCTATTTCGCGCCAATGATCAGCCCTTTGTCCAGATGGCTGGCATAGGGTTCGATGCCCAGGTGATAGAAGACACCACTGTGGAATCCAAGAAAATGTTAGGTCCCCTAGCCTATCTAATGAGCGCAGTAAAACTCCTGGGAGAAAACCCTCCCAAGATGACACTCATATGCTCTGATGGCCGCGAGATAGAAGGTGTGGCTGTGCTAGCAGGAAATGGAGAGCTCTACGGTGGTCAAGTCAGACTTTTCCCCAAGGCAGACAACAATGATGGTCTGTTAGATATTTTGGTCTTCAAGGAAACCGGCTACAAATTCGTAGTCGATAGTCTAAAGGGAATAGCTGGCGTGCTGGACTTAGTAAAGTCATCCGTTGAATACGTACAAGCAGCAGAGTTCAAAGTAGTGGCAGACCGCGATGTCCCCATCGAAGTGGATGGCGAGTATCTAGGCAGACACACAGAGGTAAGTTTTTCCAGCACTGGCTCTAAACTAAAGGTTCTAGCTCCGAGGGAACCCATCGGAGGCTTCATCAAGGTCTGGAAAAATTGGGTGCAAAATCTCCCTAGAAAAATTGCTGGTGAGCAATCCCACTAAGAAACAATTTCCGTCCCTATTCCAGACTCAGTGAATATTTCTAACAGTAGTGAATGAGGCATTCTGCCATCGATGAAGTGGACTTTTTTGACTCCGTGATCTAGGGCATCTAGAGCGGAATTCACCTTCGGCAGCATTCCGCCAGAGACGATTCCCCTCTCAATAAGTTCTTCTGCTGAGCTAGGGTTGATAGAAGGAATGATAGTGGTCTCGTCTGCTGGGTCTCGCATCACTCCTGGCACATCTGATAGGTAGATGAGTTTAGTTACTTTTAGTTCTTTGGCGAGTGCCGCTGCGGCTAAGTCTGCATTAACGTTGAGCTTTTTTCCACTGCCTAACTCGGAGGCGAGTGGTGAAATAACAGGGACGATCTCAGCATCAAACGCCTCTTTCATCTTGTCCATATTACAGCTCACTACCTGCCCCACTCTACCAATATCTACTTCTTCGCCTTGCTCGTTTATCGATTTGATCCTCTCTCCTGTGAAGATCTCAGTACCGGGAAAACCGACTGCTTTGCCCCCATAATCTTTAATCATTGCGACTAGTCCGGGATTGATCGTTCCAGATAGAGTCTTCTCGACTATATTTGCTGCTTCTGGAGAGGTCACACGGAAACCACCGATGAATTTAGCCTCCAGACCCGCTTCCTTCATTGCCGCTGAGATGGCTTTTCCTCCACCGTGAACGACGATAGGATTAATCCCCGCCACTTCTAAAAAGACGATATCACGCATGACTTTACGCACTAATTCAGGGTCATCCATAGCAGATCCGCCCATCTTGATGAGAAACGTCTTCCCTCTAAATGACTGAAGGTAGGGTAAGGCTTCCACCAGTGTGGCTGCCTTGCTGATGGTCTGGTCTATTTCTCGTGACATTTTATTGATCGGTTTTCTTGGTTGGCTCGGACTCAGAGTTCGTTTCTGAAGCTACTGGCTCGGTAATTTTATTTTTCTTCTTATCTACACGTTTCTGGCGTCTTCTCTGCTTAGGGAGATGCTTGCGGTCACGGGCAGAAAGTTTTGCTACGGTTAGATCTTTAGCCGCAAAGTTCTCTTGCTTATAGAGTGATGAGAGATCACCGAGATCATGCTGATTAGCAATAAGCTCGTGAATGAAGTTCGCTCTACTCTTAAAGAATGGGAACACAATCATGCACACAACTAGTGCTAGTAGTAAATAAATGACGGGAGCGAAATAAATAGACTCACGACTGAGATGCATACTTCCCAATATCAATATCCCAGCAAGAAACAACGCCCAAAGCCAGTAGATCAACACAGAGCGTTTCACCGCTATCGCCATTAAAAGAGCAACAAGCAGCGCCAATATCAGCTCCGCCCACCACCATATACGCTGGTATTTCACCGTTTCTGAGAACACTGGAGTAAGTGTGAGCTGCGTGAGTTGCTTCACTGGTGACTCGATAGCACGGTAGCTATCAGCCTTAGCGCCAGAGGCCGTTAGAACGGCATTAGCTGTCTCAACTGGTGACTTCTCTATTGATGTGATATCCGCAGAAATAATATGTGCCTTGGTCACCTTAGGAAATTCTGTGGGTGTGTAATATCCAAATTCATCGATTGGAATGACGTTTCCCGTATCACCTAGTGAGACGAATTTCCCTATCGTGATCTGGATGTCCGCAGGGGTAAGTTTTAGGTGATGCATTCTCTCTAACAGAAGCGAAGACAAGATCACTCGATCACCCCAGACTGCGAGCAGCGGTATATCACTCGTCACAGGTTCACTCTCTAGCTGAGAAAATCCTACCTTACAATTATTAGGGATTTTTAAAGTGAGCGCTAGGCTTAAGTTATTGACTTTAGGAAGCGTCTGCGAGTTCCCCTTTACCTCACCGAGCGGTAGCGATGAGTCTAACAGATAACCCGGAATCTCCACCACGTCCGCTGTGCGGCGCAAAGGTGTCGACAGGATACAGGACTCTAGGAGCTCAAGCTGAGAGTTCAGCGTATTGTTCTCTATCTCAGGCAGATCAGGCCAGTGCAGATGCGTTCCAAGAAAAAGGTGTTTCGCTTCAAGCCTGACTAGATTTCTCACCGTCACAGCAAGATCCGTAGGATCATAGATTCCGTAGGCATTCATCCCATCCGGATCATCATCTATTCTGCATACGAGATAGCTGGGGGGCACGGGAACCTCCGCACTTTTCTGACTAAGAATTTCTTGTCTATTCAGGATCGTCTTTTCATTGGGGATAGCCATGGCATCCCACTGAGTCAGTGTTTTCCCCTCAATGAGTGGAATATATTGCTGCACTATAGGTAATATGAAATACCCCAGCACTGCCACTAACAGATAGATTAGGAAAATGGTATTGCTGTTGTGGCGATCAGGGTTCACAGGGATTTAGAAAAATTTATACCTGGCTATCTACGAGATCTAGCACAGGCAGAATAGGCTCAGCGTAGTCCGCGCCTGTAACCAATTCACGGAGTAACTTAGCCGCTGTAGGAATGTGCTGAGCGAACCATTCTTCGTTCTTGTTAGAGACTAAATTACCATATGCACCAAGCGCCTGCATCAGCCTCTGGATGGCGCACATGCTGAGAATATCATCCAGAGGACGTTCCTCTGTCACATCCTCCCAGATATCTAACAACTTCTCCCGCTCATCCGAAGGGTGATCCATATATGGATCATAAATGAGTGATGCCAGATCATATTCTTGTCTGCCACGACGCATGCCTTGGAAGTCGATCAGGTAAGCTTTTCCTTTATTCACGATGATATTTTGCGACTGAAAATCTCTGTGTACCAGATGCCTAGAGGAAGCTCCTAGAGCCTCTGACATATGCTTCAGCACAGCGTGATCTCTTAGCGGCTTAGTCTCAACACTGGACATCCCTAGATAGTTTTCCGCTAGGTAATCGAAGAAGTAATCCTGTTCCCAGACATACATTTCTGGATCAAATGGAGGCTGAAACTCTAGATCCTTAGGCGGTCTCGTGTAAAAGAGTTTATCTAACTGCTCAAAGGTAGAGCGGTAAACAGGCTCGCGCACCTCCCATGGCTCATCACGCATCGAGAGCAGGTCTTGGTCTCCTAGATCTTCTACTAGTGCGCAGCATCTGCCTATGTTGTCATAGAGGACGTGCGGGACGTTGAGTTTGGCATTGGTTAGAAATTCCGCCACTGGCAAGTAATTCGCATTATCCGCTCTTTCCATCGTGTAATGGATGCCGATATAGGTAGGAAACCCCTCAGGTTTCAGCCGGATAATCGTACGCCCAGATGCCCCCTTCGTGATAGGCTCTATGACAACCGAATGCGTGGGAGCAAGGTCTAAATAAGCGCGAATGGCAGTGAGTAATGTGTTAGCTGGCATGATGAGATAGTTATGTTCGTAATTGGTTTGAGAGAGGTTAGAGATCTTCTCCAGAGTGAGTCCCACTAGCTATGTGACGCACGATGCAATCATTAAGATCTGCATTATCCGTCACTTTGGCGCCTGGCCAGATGATCGTATTCTTGAGTTTAGCGTTCTTGCCGATGCTTGCGTTATCGCCAATTACACAGCTTTCTACACAAATCTCAGCACTCGGGTCAATCATTGCTTTTTCGCTAATAGGATGGCAGGACGCCCGAAGCAGTTCATGAGCATCAAAGTATGACTCGCGCGAGCCCAGATCATGCCAGCTAGCAGTCTCAGAAACGTAGGCACCAAGCTCCCCCTGCTCTATGAGTTCTAGAAATGCTGGAACGATGGAAATTTTCTCATTAGAAGGAAGCAGATCGAGTATCTCAGGGCTGATACAGTAGATGCCCGTGAACTGATGACTCCCTGGATGGACACCACGAGCATGGCGCATATCGACTATTCTGCCGTCTTCCACCGCCACATTGCAGTTAGGGCCAGTAGGGAAAAGCGCAAGCGTCGCTACATCTCCAGACCTCATATGCGCCTCCATCAGACCAGAAATATCCATATCTGTAAGAATGTCACCATTATAGATTAGCAGGGGTTCCTCTCCGATAAATGGCGCTATATTCTTAATCCCACCCCCAGTTTCAAGTAACACCTCCTCAAAGAAAAACTCGATATTCGCTCCGCTAAATTTCCCCTCAGGATAATGCTCACCCCAAGCATCAGGAAGATGGTGAGTATTGATGGCAAAGTCTGTGATCCCGGCAGAAATACAATGACGCATCGCATAGTTCACCATCGGCTCATGATACA
>CALFBV010000115.1 GCA_937951395.1 uncultured Rubritalea sp. | reverse complement strand
TAAAAAATGGGATTGTTATTCACCGTATCCTATCCACGGACTGGATGATGCGATGGGCATCAGACGTTCCATTCTGCCATACTTCGTATTCTTCGGTGGATCCACTGGTCTACTCACAGGATTCAGTTTGGCATACATCACTCAGGTAATGATTTACCCTACCGTGGTGCAGGCTAAGCCAGCAAACATTTTCACGACAGCTGCGTTCTTCCCGATCATGTTCGAGCTCACGATTCTGTTCTCAGGATTCACAGTTCTATTCTGTCTGCTCGGTCTCATGGGCCTTCCTAGATTGAACCACCCACTTTTCGCTAGCCGTCAGTTCCACCGTTCTACTGATGATGGATTCTTCATCGCTGTGGAAGCTAGGGATGCAAATTTCTCTCCAGAAGACACCAAGGCTCTGCTTGAAGAAGCAGGGGGTCGTAACATCGAACTCGTCGAAGAAGAGGACTAAAATTTTTACAATATCATGCGCTACTTTTTTCTCATATACGCTCTCGTCATCGTCTTCGTCATCAGCACGTTTGGCTTTAGAGGTGACAAATTCAAGAAACCACCGATCCGTATCTTCCCAGATATGGATGAGATGGACTTCGTCAAAGGTCAGAAACCATCAGAGTTTTTCAGTGATGGAATGGGATCACGCGAGCCAGTAGCAGGCACCGTTGCTATGGGTCACACCGTAGGGGTTACTGCTGAGTCTGAGCTTAATGGATTCGCTAACAAGGAAACTTACCTCCACACAGGAAATTTCAATGGAACTAACTACGGCAAAGGCTTCCCTGAGGAGCTAGAGTTAGACAGGCTAGAAAATGTCACCGCTCTCGTCACTCGTGGCCAAGAAGTTTACGGATTTAAATGTGCTGCATGTCACGGTGCATCAGGAAATGGTGAAGGCACAATAAAGGCAAATGGCTTTGTATCTGCAATCAGCAATCTCCGCGACTCCAAGCTCGTAGAAGGTAATATTTATGACGTCGTCGTAAATGGCAGAGGCAACATGGGGCAGCAGGGAAGAGATCTTCCGCTTTATGATCGCTGGGCAGTAGTAGCCTACGTCAAAATGCTCCAAGCAAGCGCGAAAGCAGACTATAGCAACCCGAAGATCAAGGAGATTTTCGATGCAGGCAGTAAGTAGTAATCAAATTTTCAATCAAACAATCTAACACAATTTAATCAACAGTCCCATGGCACACAACGTCACATCTAAGGACCTCCCAATCAACGGGGAGAAGGTAAAGTCTAGCGACCTCGCCTTACCAAAACTTATCGCCCTCGTCGTATTCGTAGCTGGTGCGATAGCGAGTTATTTCCTCTTCAATGATGAAACCTTCGGAGATGGATATTCCTATTCATGGTTGTTCGCATTCATGTTCTTCATCTCACTCGCGCTCGGTGGTTGTTTCTGGGCAACACTACACAACGTGACTAATTCTGGCTGGGGCGTATCTGTCCGCCGCTTGATGGAAAACCTTGGATTCGTATTCCCATTCATGGCGGTTATCGCCATACCACTGATGATCCCTTCGGTTCAGAATGATCTCTATGAGTGGATGGAAACTCACCGTGAAGTCGCTCATGATTACTTGGATGCTGAAGGAGAGCCTGTGAAGAATGATCGTGATCAGATAATCACTCTCGATCATGCTGGTATGGAAAAAACTGACCATGGAGCATACACATCACCTTCTGGGAAAACTTTTGATGCTGCTCATGAAGGGCTTTTATATAAAAAAGCTTGGTATATGAATTTACCATTCTGGCTTGGACGTGTGATCGGATTCTTCGTGCTACTTGGACTAGGTATCTGGATTCAGAGAAAAATGTCTATCGATCAAGACACTGATCCTAATCCTACTTGTGACCGCCTTATTAAAACGCGTAAGCTCTCTTGCCTGATCATGCCGATCTTCGCAGTTGTCGCCACCTTCATCGCCCTCGACTTCATGATGGCACTTGATTACAAGTGGTTCTCCACTATGTATGGTGTCTACTTCTTTGCTGGTTGTGCGCTGAACTCAATGGCAGTTCTCATGCTCACTCTCGTTTGGCTACGTTCTAAAGGATACCTCAAGACGGTCACCAGCACCGAGCACTTCCACATTATGGGTAAGCTTTTATTCGCCTTCGTTGTCTTCTGGGCATACGTATCTTTCGCTCAGTTCATGCTCATCTGGTATGCGAATATCACTGAGGAAACGACCTACTTTATCTTGAGAAATACTGGAGCTTGGTGGGGCTGGAGTTTATCGCTCGTATTCGGACACTTTGTGATTCCATTCGTGCTTCTTCTTCCACACTACGTGAAAAAGACGAACTGGATGATCGTTACGATCTGTACTTACATTCTCATTTACCATGCTATCGATCTCTACATCGCAGTGATCCCAGAGCGTGGGGTCTCACTCACACGCGGTCAAGATCTCTTCGTAGAGCACTCAGCATACCTCGGTGACATCGTCGCCTTCGTAACTGTGGGAGCATTCTTTATCTTCATGTTCCTCCGTAACCTCGGTAGCACGAACACTTATCCGAACCGTGATCCTCGTATCCTGGAGTCAGCTAATTTACACAACTAATTTTAACCGAATCTAACCAATCAACATCATGGAACCTAATCTACGTGACACACCACTACGCCGCTTCAACACCTTCTGGTGGGGACTTGCATTGTTTGTGGTATTTGGAATCGCATGTTTCGTCATCAAGAACTTCTTCCAGGACGATGAAATGTATAGCGCAGATGATGAGCGTGGCAAAGAGCGCATAGTCAAACGCGAACAAGTGGAAGCAGCTCAGGCAGCTCTTCTTGAATTCAAAAAAGATGGAGACAGTGTGCAGGTGCCACCAAGCGCACTCTTCAGCTTAGCAGGTGAGATACTAGAGACAAAGCCCGCTGACTCAGGCGTGCCGCACAACAAAGAGTTTAAATAAGGAAAATTTTTCCCGTATAATTTCAGACGAACAAACAAAATTTCATGTCAACATCAACAATTCCTAACATAGAAGACGCTGAGCTCAGAGCAGACATAGACCGCTCTCTGCGCCATCCAGTGATGTTCTTCTTCGCAAGCGGAGCTGCATGGCTAGCAGTATCATTAGTGCTTGGTATCCTGGCTTCTGCAAAGACTCACTCACCAGATTTCCTAAGCTGCTGCGCATGTTTCAATGTAGGACGCACTATGCCTGCTCACATGAGCACGCTGATCTACGGATGGGGCGCTCAGGCTGCCTTCGGTGTTATCATCTGGTTGATGTCTCGTCTTTCCCGCCAAGAATGTAAGAAATCTGGCATCATCCTAGCAGTCGGTCACTTCTGGAATCTCATGGTTGCCGTTGGCACAGTCTGTGTTCTAGCAGGCTCTGGTACAGGCATTGTCTGGATGGCATTTCCTAAATCAATTATGATTGCTCTCGCTGTTGCTTATTTCCTTATCGGAATCTGGGCGGTGATCGCCTTCCGCGTTCGCCGTGGGGGACACATCTATATTTCTCAGTGGTATCTACTCGCCGCACTTTTCTGGTTCCCATGGATCATGATCTCAGGCATCTTATTCGGACAGGCTTATCTAGGAAATGGTCACCCTCTGATGATCACCGCATCTACTGCTTGGTTCAGATCAGCTCTCATGTTCCTTTTCTTCACACCAGTAGCAGCAGCGAGTGCTTACTACATTGCACCTAAAGTTACAGGTAGACCAGTTTACTCATATAGCCTCGCGATCTTCGGATTTTGGGCACTGGCAATTATTGGGCCATGGGCTGGAATGCAGCGCATGATGGGAACACCTATCTCATCCTTCATCCAGTTCCTCAGTGCAGGTGCAGCGGTGCTTATGATTATCCCAGCGATTGCTCTCTTCGTAAACATCATCAAGACTGCTAAGAGTAACTCAGATGCGATGTCTTATTCTCCATCACTACGTTTCACCGTAGCCGGTGCAGTAGGGATGCTCGTCTTCACCGTGCTCGGCGCGATGATGGCACTTCCAGATGCATTAAGATTCACTCAGTTTTCCGTAGCACAGTATGGACTAGAGCTCACAGGTCTCCTTGGTTTCTTCTCAATGTGTATGTTCGGAGCCATCTACTTCATCGTTCCACGTATCACAAACCGCGAGTGGATCTCTGCGGGCATGATCACTCAGCATTTCTGGCTCTTCATATACGGAGTATCATTCATTGCAGTGTTCTACACATTCCTCGGTGGATTCATGCACGGCTACTCACTAGAGCAGGTAGGAGAGCCACACAGCGCGGCTGTAGCTAGACTGTATCCTTATGCCGTTGGTCTCACCACTGGCTTCGTATTCATACTTATCGCTACCTTTATGTTCTGTATCCATCTCATGCTGATGTGGCTGAGACTTGGCCGCCGCAGCAGTCACCCTACGCTCCTCGCGCGTCACGCCCATTCCTCACCTCACGGACCAGAGGGGGATCTGGATAAACTCGAATCACTGGATTCAAAGGCTTCAACAAACTAATTTACCGCTAACCTTTTTCACTAGAACACAATGACAGTTAAGACATTTTTCTACGGACTTATAGCCAGCTTTGGTCTTCCATGGCTCATCATGCTTGCCGTTCCATTTGGCACCATGCGCTCACTAGAGTCACCTCGCTTCGATGAGGTGAACGACGAAAGCACTGCGCTCTATGCTCCTACTCGTGGCGGACGCACCGAGAATGGATCACTCATCTATGCTCAGGAAGGCTGCGCCATGTGCCACTCACAGGTGACACGACCAAGCTATGCTGGAAACGATGTTTTTCGTGAAGGACAAGGTGGAACCAAGAAGAACCCAGAGAGGGGAGATACTCGTAGAATTACGAATGCGTGGGATTTCAGTAACGGTGAGAAACGCGCACACATCGGTGAGAGCCGCATTGGACCAGATCTAGGTAACTTCGGTAACCGTCTAGATGCACTGGCTAGCTCAGAGAACCATAAGGCAGCCGCAGCAGTAGGACTCGAGTTAGAAAAGGATGGGGTCCCACTCACTCCTATGCAAATTGCAGTGGCTCTCGGAGACAAGGCCTTCGATAAAGAGCTCTACGTTTACAAGCACCTCTACAAGCCACGCAAAGAAAACCCTACAGACAAACGCCAAGAGAAACACTGGTCAGTCTGTCAGTCTAATCCACAGTTCTTCACTAAGACTGGAAACTATGGACAAGGTGCAGTCGATGCAGTTGCAGTCAAATGTGACAAGCAAGTGGTGCCAAATGATAACTGCCGTGCCATCGTCAGCTATCTTATCAATCTCAAAAAAGATGGGGCAGTTCCTTATGCCATGCAGTATTCCAAGGATAAAAAGAAGGCAGGTAAATAAAACTTACTTCTTGCTAAGCTCCATCTCAATCATCAGTAACCAATTATCAGAAATAACAACATGTCAGTTCAACCAATAGATCGAAAAAAGCCAGATCTTGAAGAATCAACAAATGTGGCTGAGCAGCACGCAGAAGTGTCACGCTCAGCCTCAGCGGCATCTCGTGAGCAACAACTCCGCGAGAACGGTCTGGAGCCAGTTTCTATCTGGATCTTCATCGCCGGCAGCATCGTGGCGATCATTGCCGGTAGTGTTCTCTTCAGTAGTAACAACCTCTTCGCTTATGATAAATTTGTCAAAGCAGGCTATGTGCAAGGAGATGATCCAGCCGCTGGCGGAAAAGTAGTCCCTATGGGTGAAGTGGAAAAAGTCTACATGGCTAAAGGTGCTAGCACTTACAACAAATGTAAGGGTTGTCACCAGCCAGACGGTAAAGGTAACGCAGCTTACCCCCCACTCGCGGGATCTGAGTATGTGATCGAATCACCAGTTTCTGTTCTT
>CALFBV010000114.1 GCA_937951395.1 uncultured Rubritalea sp. | reverse complement strand
AAATATGTGGGTGAGCGCGCTGTCTGGGAAAAGGCAGAAGCTTCGCTGAAAGCAGCAGTCGAAAAACTAGGAGCAGATTATACTGTCGAGCTCGGCGAGGCTGCATTCTATGGTCCTAAGATCGACTTCGTGGTGAAGGATGTAATCGGCAGAGACTGGCAGCTCGGAACTGTGCAGTTAGACTTTAACTTACCAGAGAGATTTGATCTTACTTATGCTGGTAGCGATAATCAGAATCACAGACCGGTGATGATACACCGTGCACCGTTTGGATCTCTGGAGAGATTCGTAGGGTTGCTCATCGAGCATTTCGAAGGCAAATTCCCAGCATGGCTCGCGCCAGAGCAGGTGAGGGTGCTTCCTTTGTCTGATAAATTTCTCGCCGAAGGTGAAGCCGCAGCTAAGCGACTCGCGGACGTAGGTGTGCGAGTGAGCGTGGACCGAGCGGCGGAGAAGCTGGGAGCGAAAATTCGACTTGCAAGATTAGATAGAGTGCCTTACATGTTGGTCATTGGTGGTAAGGAAGCGGAGACAAACTCTGTTTCTGTCCGTCACCGAGACAAGCAAGATCTCGGCACATTCACTCTCGAAGAATTTGTTTCTAATATAACAAATGAAATTAACGAAAGATCGCTCTAACAGATCTATTGAAATTTAGCAGAGAAGTAAGTGTTGTAAATTTTTTCCCCATACGTCTTTCATGATGAGAGATGGCCGCACTCTGTGGCTAGTGAGGAGCCCAAAACAAAATAATAATTAGGAGGATAAGACCATAGCTAAGCCAAAGAAGCCATATAGAAAACGTCAGCCAATGACTCGCGTGAACCAGTACATCCGGTCACCGAAAGTCCGTGTAGTAATGGACAACGGAGACCAACTAGGAGTAATGAGTTCACAGGAAGCGCTGCAAAAGGCAAAATCACTAGGATTAGATCTAGTGGAGATCACCGCCAAATCAGATCCGCCAGTGTGCAAGATCTGTGACTTTGGTAAGCATAAGTACCAAATGGCTAAGCTCAAGAAGGGCAAGGTGAATAGTGCTCCTAAGCTGAAGGAAATCAAATTCCGTGTTCGCACAGAAGAACATGACTACAATCTGAAATGCTCACGCATTGAGAAATTCTTAGATGAAGGTAGCAAAGTAAAAGTAGGTCTTATGTTCCGTGGACGTGAAAACGCTCATAAGGAACTCGGAGTAGAAGTGCTCAAGCGTGTCGTCGCAGACATGGTTGGTATGGCCGCTGTTGATCAGCCGCCGAGGCTAGCAGGCAGAAATGTCAGCATGCTTCTCTCTCCACTCCCAGCGGAAAAGCGCGTCAGAAAGTTCACAGCCCATGATGATGGGGAACTCATCGAAGCAGATGACGAGGATGGAACTGACGAAGAAGAATAAAATTTTTTCAAGTATTTTAATAATTTACAGAAAGCCTGCTGGATTCCAGCGGGCTTTTTTGTGTAATAGAGTATCAAATATATGCCTAAGAAATTTAATGGGTTCCAGAGACTAATTTCGCTGCTCCTATTCGGAGTAATATCCTCAACTGCGACCGCTGAAAGTCACGAGGCGGATGTTGTCATCTACGGAGGGACATCAAGGAGCTGAGATGGCTGGAGTTCAGGTAGCAAGCATGGGGAACTTATCAGAAAGGGCTGATGTATTTCATCGCGAATGATCCCCGTGTTCCTGATGACGTGCGTAAGGAAATGTCCCAGTGGGGGCTCCCTAAGGATGAATTCACAGATAACGGAAACTGGTCACATCAACTTTACATTCGTGAAGATGGTCGACAAGTAATCAGCACAATTAACTAATGGTAAAGTTGGCAGGGGCGATTACCGAATTAACGGTAAAACGGGTAGTAGAATCAGATAAGGTCTCTACTGCTGAAATTACTATTCTTCTTGTGCCTCTTTCTCTGCTGCTGATGTGTTCTTCTTAAGATTTATGCTGTCTCCATCTGCATCGAACTTTGATGAGATGATGCGCTTGATTCCGTCCTCTGCGTATTTACTATCAGGGTGGATGCTTTCTGCTTTGAGATACCAAGTCAGTGCTTGAGCTGAAGTTGAGGATTCGTTTTCATATTCCTGAGCCTTCGCGATGATATTGGCAAACTTAGCAGCCTTGCCACTATAGAGTGCTTTGGCTTGCGATAGCTCTAGATCGTTTGGATCTTCCTTTTGTCTGATGTCGATGATTTCCCATGCAGCTTCTGAGAAGCCACGTTTGTGGAGTGTTGCAGCCTCTTTTAATGCTGCCACTACTGATGATTTATCAGAGGTGATTTTCATGAGCAGGTCTTTACGTTTCGCATCTTGCTCTTCCTTAGAGAGATTAAACGCCGCGATAAAACGCGGGAGATTTTTATCACTCATGATGGCCGCCCAGGCCTGAGTTTCTACATAGCGGTCAAAATCTTTTCTGGCTACAAGAAGCATATCTTCACCTTTGACACCGTCATCGATCATTTTGTCTATCAGGCTATTGATAGCGTCCAGATCGGGATTTGATGGCCATGCGGATGTGGATTTAAACATCGCTGTCTTGAAGCGTTGTTCTTCATTGTATCTGTCTTGTGTGCTTTGAGATTTTTTCATCTGGTAGAGAGCTATCTTAGCATCACGCGCATAGCTCTTAGACTCCGTCTTCTTAGCTGCTATGTAGGATGTAGCTTCTGAAGCATTGTAATCAGAAGCTTGCTCCTTAAGGCTTTCATTGAGTTCCTCACCACGCGCTAGATCTCTCGCCTCGAGAGTCTTTACCATGTCATTAGCATCCTGCACATACTGTTGGATCTTTTCTTTTTTCTCAGCTGGTACAATCTGGACAGCTGGCACAAATTCACCAATGGCAAATGATTCTACAAGGCGTTCAGAGGCGGCGTGGATACGGCCATCCTCTATGTTGTTATAAAAGGCACTAATGAGCGTATTTACTTTTCGGATAGCCTCATTCGCAGCCGCATCTAAACCCGCTACAGTTGGATCTACACCGATGCCTTCAGAGAAAAATTTCTCAGTGTCTGAGTTTTTGTTAAGTCTCATCTTGGTGTCGCCGTCCTTGTAAATGAGATTATAAAATCTAGCCGCCATAATTACGTGCTCGAATCTACGTTGAATGAACAACTGAACCATCATTGCTTGGTATTGTATCTTAGACTGTGTTAGGTCGATGGTGCCTTCTGTCTCAGTCTTCTTGATTAGCGCTGTGATTTCCACGAGGCGCTTCTGCATCATCAGGTAGTCGATAGATTTCGTCCCAGACGCAGAGGTCTGCTGCTTACCTCCACTTTTTCCTTTACTGCTGCCAGAGCCACGTCCTGCTGGCTGGACATCTAGTTTACTTTCGATAACGCCCATATTGTGGATGAGCTTCTTTTGCTCTTTGAGTAGATTGGAAATAAATTCTTTCTTAGTGCCAATGTGATTTTTCGTGAGCTGCGCAGAGTAGATAGCATTCCCAAGTGATTCACATAAATTTCCATCACCTGGATACTCAGCGCCCTTTGAGAGTAGGTCATAGGCTGCTTTGAGCTGTGCTCCATTGGTTTTGTTGGGAGCCAGGTAGTCTAGGATCTGTCTCAGTGTTGCGCGGTATTCTACAGCGGCTTGAGAGGAGAGTGTGTCTGTCGCGAGATATGCTTCAAACTGGCCACCGAGATTGTTGTCCATGAGGCTGTATTTCTTGCCCTGAAAATCGATCGTCTTGTTGGTAGGGTCAATCATTGGGATTTCTTGCCCGTGAGTGGATGTCTGCTGCTCGTTCTCACGTCTAATGACGGTGTCTCCACCAGAGTTGCCTCCACCAGATGATGGAGCAGATGGTGCAGATGGTGGTTTCTGTGCGACTAGTGGTGAGATGGAGCCAGAGGCTATAATTCCCAGTGTTGCTATGAGTGTCTTTTTCATAATGGTTAGAAAATAGGTTGTTAGTTAGTCTACTTGTCTGTATAAGATTTGGCAACTAACCAGGCGTCATTTTTTGCTTTGACGATAAAAGTGTATTCCTGCTGAGTGTTGATATTTGGTCCGGTTACCTCAGCAGGGATCAAGATAGTAATGGGCTCATTATCGTATTTCACATGCACTACCTGTCTGACACCTTCTTCGTAATGAAGTTTTTTGATTACCTCTGCTTTGATCGAAAAAGAAGATCCTCGCATAGATCCTGGCGAGGATATGTAGGTTTTAGCATTGAGTTCAGTTGCCGTTGGGCTGTTCTCTCTAGTGAGGATGAAGTAGCCGCCGGCTAGCAGTCCTAGAGCACAGAGTGCGCCAATGATGATAGGTAATTGATTTGATGATGTTGATTGTTTTTTGCGTGTTCTACGAGCCATGTGATTAGTTTTAGATTAAGTTACCAGAGTGTAAGGTTACTTGTGTGTGTGGTTACACATTATACATATTATCTTTTAAGAAAATGCCTTGCTGAACGAGATTCAGCAAGGCGAAATTTCATCTATTTACCGTTGTTTCATACGGATTAATGATCCCATTGGTGACGTCTGATGCCGATGTAGGTGATAATAATTCCAATGATGATCTGTGCTGCTAAGACGATCATGCAGTCTGCGGAGGGATAAATCTTAGTCTCGGTGACGTCCTTCACTGCGTCATAGTGTCCTGTGCTGAGATGATTTAGGCTTCCTGCCCACGCCCAATACGCTGAGATAAATGGACGTGTGATCACGCCCACAGTCTCTGGTAAAGCTAGAACAGCACCAGAGAGTGGGAGCTGGAATCCTACCAGATAGATTGAGAGGAGTGAGGCTTTTTCCGCCGTCTTCATCATGGATGAAATGCCGAGACAGATAAATGTCATCGCTGCATTGACCATCACTAGGAAGATGAAGTGATCCACGTAGCTAGTGGATGTAGCACCTTTGAAGTTCCAGGCTGCCTCAACGGATATCCCCATAATGAGTGACTGCACTAAAATAATAGCGATCAGGAAACTGAGCTTGCTCATCAGGTAGGCAACTGGGCTAACCCCCCCGAATTTTTCTTTCTCCATGATTTTTCTCTCGCCCGCAATTTCTCTAGCCGCGTTGTTCGAACCCATGAGTGCTAGGAGTACCATCTGGAACATGATGATGCCAGATACAGCGCCACCTACTTTAGCTCTATTAATACCTACAGCTTTACTTGCCTGGAGACCTTCCTTTGAGAAATCTGTACCAGAATCTGAGAAGCTCAATAGATTCTCATTTCCTTGATCAGCAAAGAGTATCACGATCAACGGGAAACAAATCATAATGGCGAGTTGAAGGAAAACTTGACCGCGGTCGCGGAAGAATATTTTCCAACGTCGAGCAAGCAGGGTGAAAAACTGGCTGAATGCATCCGGTGTATGTACAGGCTCTACGGCTTCTCTAATGATGTAATCATTATCCTCATCATTTAAGGAAGTAGATTCTGAGTCAGTTGATTTAAACTTGCTCTTCCTGGGGCTCTTGCGTTTAGAAGCTTTCGCAGAGACTTCTCCGTCAATGTCATCCCAGTCCTCATCTTCTATCTCTAGAGGGACGGTGGCTGAGTTTGGTTCAGGGGTAAATTTACTTTGCTGAGTAGTTATTATGGGGACATTAAGTTCGCCAGCTACGATCAGTTTGTTGCGGTTCTTCTCTATCTTATTATAGTAAAGGTCAGCATGTTTCGCCCAAGATTTTCTCCACTTGTTGGAGTCCTGTTTTGCGAGACGTGGGTAAATCTCCTCCGTATCTTCTACAGAGAAATAATGCGTCAACCCAGCTGGCGGTCCGTGATAAGCAACTCTACCTTCATGCAATACAAGAATAGAATCATAAAGTTCTAAGTGAGCAAGTGAGTGTGTGACGGAAATAACGATCCTGCCATCTCTACGTGAAAGATCATGCAGCCTGCGCACAATGTCTCTCTCAGAACGTGGATCAAGCCCAGAGGTGACCTCATCACAGAGGAGGAGTGTGGGATCAGTCACTAGCTCCATGGCTAGTCCTAATCTGCGCTTCTGGCCACCAGAGAGAACTTTTACCAATCGGTCTGCGATAGGGGCGAGTCCAGTCTCTTCCAGTACACGATCAATGCGGAGATCGAGATCGTCCAGATCACGTGTCTTCACGCGGAGCTTAGTCACAGCCTCGATGGATTCATCCACAGTGAGCTCATCATAAGCGATGGAGAACTGCGGCACGTAGCCTAGTTCTGCTGGTTCTAGGTCGCCATCTTCTTCAAGATCGCGTCCGTTCCATGATATATATCCCTCGGACATTTCATTGAGCCCCGCAATGGTATTGAGAAGCGTAGTTTTACCGCAGCCAGAAGGGCCGACGATGGCCATGAAGTGCCCCGAGGGTACTTTGAGGTTTACACGGTCGATCAGGTTGAGTGGCTCGCCGTCCTTGTCTATGGTGAAACAGAAGTCTTTTAGTTCTAGCATCGTATTTAGCTATAAGTGGTTTGATGTACATAGTTACAAAACCGTAAAATTTTAATTCTGGCGAGAAGAATCCTTGAGAGATAGTAGAAATTGAGTAGTTTATCCCCATGTCACGCAAGCGCAGGAAGAGAACTAGCACTAAACTTCAAAAGAAAGAGCCATCCAGCAGTCGTCGAAAAGGAATATGGTGGAAGCTCCTTCTAGGCTTCTGTGGACTTCTCATTGCAGGCGGTTTTTTTGCCTACAATAGAGCGGTCGCCTTTCTTCATAGTGATGCCTTCAGGAAAGGCGTCTCTAGCCAGGTAGGTGCCGAGCTTGGCAGTGTCGGGGAGTTTGGTGATTTTAAATGGGATGGTCTGAGTGGCGAAAATGAGAGCTTCGAGTCGACAGGTGAAGGCGCAGTGAGTAAAATAGAGGCCTCGGATATCTCGCTAGATGTGAAGCTAGATTATTTCAAAAGAGATAAATTCAGACTTAAAAATGTGCGAGTAAATAGAGTGGATGTCGAGTTAGATCTTAGTAAAGATTTTGTTAGATTCGAAATGGAGAAGAAAGAAAAAGGATTCATCGAAAGTCTGCTGCCCAATGAAGTAGAGCTGCTAGATTCCGAGATCAGTGAGCTCAATGCAACGGTTCACTCAGACTCAGGAAAATACTCAGTAAGCGGAGTAAACATAGAAACAGTAAAAGATGAAAATACCTACAGGGTAGACATTAAAGGTGGCGTTGTGAATTTGCCGTTCTCATTTTTAAAAACCGCCAGACTAGAGCAGGGAGAGCTCGTTCAGTCTGATGAAGAAATTTACGTTAATGATGCTAAGCTTAAGATTTTTGAGAGCGGGACTGTCATGCTCAATGGAGTGGTAGACCTCTCACCACGCGCTAGGCAGCTTTATGATTTGAAGGGAGCATTATCAGGTTTGAAATGTAAGGATGTCTTTCCTAATGGCTGGCACCGTCATCTAACTGGTAAGGTAAGAGGTAAGTTCAATATCAAGCCCTATGAAGGCACATCGCCTAGAATAAATGGCTGGTTAGAGATTCAAAAGGGAACATTGCAGGCTTTGCCTATTCTTAATAAAGTATCGTACTACCTCGCAGAACCTAAATACCGCACGCTGGAATTCCAGAAGTTCGATTGTGACTTTGAGAGGGTTGAAGATCAAATCACTCTCCGGAAAATAAAATTAACGAGTAAAGAGCTGTTGCAAGTAGAAGGTAATCTCAAGATCGATGGAGAAAACCTTGATGGCATATTTGATGTAGGTGTGCCCGCTTTCTATCTAGATAAAATCCCTGGTGCCAAGAATGGAGTGTTTAAACCTGGTAAAGATCAGCTCCTTTGGACGAAGGTGAAAATAGGTGGCACCTTCGATGATATCACGGAAGACCTTTCTGATAGATTAATAATGGCGGCTGGAGAAGAAATGATCCGTAGAGCGCTCTCAATGGGAGGCGAAGTGATTAGCCCAGAAACTGTTGGCAAACTACTTGAAGGCGGTAAAGGGGTGATGGATAATGCGACAGATATACTCAAAGGTAACAAAGGCATTCTCGAAGGTGGAGTGGATACAGCAAAGGGAGTGATCGAAGGCCTAACAGGATCTAACAAAAAGGAAGACCCTAATAAGAATGAAGAAAAAGAAGATGGCGGTGGACTCATGCCAGAGCTTCCAGAGATCCCTGAGATACCCAAAATCCCTCTCCCTTTTCTACAGAATCTAAGACTCTAACAGTTTTAATATTACAAAAGTTCAACTAAACAAACATGGAAATAGCAGTAGGGCAAAGATGGGTCAGTGACTCGGAGCCAGAAATGGGACTTGGCATGGTGCTGAGTATCGAAAATGGAGTGGTGGATATTCTTTTCCCAGCAGTGGAGCAGAGAAGAATGTATGCCGTAGAGACAGCTCCGCTTCGCCGCGTAGTCTTCTCTAAAGGCGATAAAGTTCTCACGCATGATGACCAGACTCTGGAGGTCTTAGAGGTGAAGCAGCAGGGAGATGTAGTGGTCTACGTGACCCCAGATCGTGTCTTAGAGGAAGGTGAGCTCAGTGATAGCATGTCGCTGAATAAACCACAAGATCGCCTGCTGGGCGGAGCTGTGGATGATGATAGGAATTTCCGCCTACGCGTGGAGTCACTCTATAGAAATAGCCAGATTAAGGGTAGTGTTCTTAGAGGGTTTATAGGATCCCGCACAGATCTCATACCACATCAAATGTCCATCGTGAGTGAGGTCTCTAAGCGAGTCCATCCCCGCGTGCTTTTGGCTGATGAAGTAGGATTAGGGAAGACGATCGAAGCCTGTATGATTATGCATAGGCTGCATCTAACAGGTCGTGCGGATAGAGTGCTTATTATTCTTCCAGAGAGTCTCGTACATCAGTGGTTCGTAGAGCTATTACGTAGATTTAACATGATGTTCAGCCTCTTTGATGAAAAGCGTTGCAAAGCCATTGAAGAACACAACTCTACGAATCCATTTCTCGATAGCCAGCTAGTGATCACGAGCATTGATTTCCTGAAGGAACAATCTAACAGAGCCGAGCAAGCATTCGAAGCCGGGTGGGATATGCTCATCGTCGATGAAGCGCATCATCTAGAATGGAGCGAGGAACAAGTTAGCCCGGAGTATGCTCTGGTTGAGAAAATTTCAAAGGAGACGGAGGCAGTTCTTCTGCTCACTGCTACACCGCAGCAGCTAGGTCCGGAGGGGCATTTCGCACGACTCCGCTTACTGGACAGGGATCGCTTCTCATCTCTAAAAACTTACCTCAAAGAAAGTAAAGATTACGAATCCATAGCCAAACTTCTCACTAAACTCAGTAAAGGAGATCTGCCAACAGCTGCA
>CALFBV010000113.1 GCA_937951395.1 uncultured Rubritalea sp. | reverse complement strand
GTATGACCTTCGATCCAACATTTCATGTTGGGATTCTTATCAATGAGGAGCACCACTTTGAGTAGGCTGTTCTTAGCACTATCGCGGAGGATGGCTTTGCCGAAATCATAGAGTAGATCAGAACCGATCATCCCTTTGGATTTCTCTAGATCAGACTGTGAGAGGCGCGTCATCTCCGCGAGAGGTGTGAAGCCTTCAATGACTCCTTCTCTAGTGTCACCACCTGCACCTTTAGCTAGTTCGGTGTTGAATTTATCTGGATCAAATTCGTCTGCAGCTTGCTTACCGGGATCGATGGTGATTTGCCCTGCGGCTGGCTTGAGGAAATCATCTGTACTGCCTAGATCTTCAATGTTCTCAGTGAAGTCTAAACCTGCAGTGAGATCTTCTGCTGAGGAGTCCTCATCGCCTGCCAGAGCTGGTGCTTCCATTGGGACTTGGATGTCTGGCTCATCGATCGTGGGTGAGAAGTCCATTTCTATGTCCTCTGGCGCCTCTTCTAGCATTTCCAGCTCTTCTAGAAGATTCTTAGCAGTTTCAGTAGGTTCTACGAATTCGCTTACCTCTGTGTCTTTTGGCGGCTCGATGTATTTTCTCTCCATCACATTGCGCACCACGACGCTCTGTGTGACTATTTCCTCAGAGTCTGTGGAGTTTAAGAAAATGGGCATTTTCTTCATCGCTACCAAGACAACGATGTGAGAAACGACAGCTAGAACCACGGCTATCAGGATCCATCTAGTGAGATGCTCCGAGTGCGATGCTTGGCGGCCAGAGCCGTAACGCACATTTTTCCAGCTATAACCAGTTTCAGACATGAGTGTTGAGGTAAGGAGAAAGTAGATCTACTTCGTCCCCTATTTCTTTATACATAGCTGAAAATGAGCATATTTCAACTAGATAGCTAAAATATGTCCAAGCTTGTAAAAAAATTACTTCAAGATAATATCGTCATCAGTATCGAATTCACGGTCTGGACCAGCAGACTCTAAATCAAAGCCATTATCTTCATTGTGATAATCACCTGGAAAGGTGTAACGGATAGGAGTTCCCCATGAATCAACGATTACGTCATCGTCATTAAGATAAGAGCTACTGCCTGTTTGCCCTGGTACGATTGCGCTACTTTTAGTCCTGGCATTATCATCAATATAGCCATTGCCATCAAAGTCTCCTGAGATGTAACTCACTAGAGCTTCTGTGCTTTTATCTCCACCATCACCAGTAGGATAAATAAACCCAGTCTGAACTCCTACGTCACCACGCTGATCTGATGATATATCGGCGGATCTTGCGACCATCGCTTCTGAGACCGCATTGAGAATCGCTCTCGTCTCACCTTCCTTGGCTGTATTGTTCATCTGGAAGAAGTCTCCAAAGCCAATACCAGCAAGGCCAAAAATAATAGCCATTACGACGATGACCTCCATGAGTGTGAAGCCTTTCTTAGTCTTTCTAGCGGCGAGTGTATTTAGATTTTGGGATGTTAATTTCATATCGGTTCAGATAAAGGATTTGGTTTTAAGTAAGTTACGCGTCAGTAAATAATTTTCCGACGCGTAACTAATATAACTGATTTCGCGTGAATTGCGAGTTTTAATTTATTGATTGATACTCTGTTTACTGTTGCTCCACTGAGTTCATCATCTTGATGAGTGGTAAGAACATCGCAACAACGATGGTTCCCACGATAACCGCGAGGATAATAATCATGAGTGGTTCGATGATCGATGTGAGCGCAGATACTGCGTTGTCCACCTCATCATCATAAACGTCTGCGACTTTAAGTAACATGTCTGGAAGCTTACCTGTCTCTTCACCAACATCTACCATACTAATCACCATCGGCGGGAATACCTTGCTGGCTGACATCGGGGTCACAATAGATTCACCTTCTTTTACAGCTCCGTGAATGTTATTGATCGCCTTAGATACCACTACGTTTCCTGCTGTATCACTAGTGATGTTGAGAGCCTGAAGGATCGGCACACCAGAGGTGACGAGCGTTCCTAGAGTTCTACTGAATCTGGAGATAGCACTCTTGCGCTGTAGATCTCCAAGTAGTGGCATTTTAAGCTTAAAGCCATCCACTGCTTCTCGACCTGATACGGTGCCTGCCCACTTGTTAAAGACTATCAGTAGTATTACAAAGCCTACTACGAGCCATACGATAAATGGAGTGAATACATACGGAGAGGGTTTCATCAATGCATCAGAGAAGTTGAATACAAATTCTGAGATCGCTGGAAGCTCCTGATCCATGTCATCAAACATTTTCTTGAACTGAGGAACTACGACCACCATGAGAAAGATCAAAATAGCCACCGCAATGAACATAACAATGAACGGATAAACCATGGCTGAAACGATTTTGTTTTTCAACTTGTTCGCTTTTTCCATGTATTCTGCGAGACGTGTGAGAACGACTTCGAGAACACCACCTAGCTCACCGGCCTTGACCATGTTCACATAGAGCTTGTTAAAAAGTTTAGGGTGCTGCGCGAGACTCTCTGAGAATGTAGAACCACTCTGAACTGAGTCAGCGATACTAGAGATTGTGCTTTTAAGAACTGGGTTAGGCTCCTGTTTAGCCAACACGTTAAGACCTTTTAGAAGCGGAAGGCCTGAATCAATCAGTGTAGCGAGCTGACGCGTGAAGATCATCATCACCTTAGGCTTCACCTTGCCGCCACCTTTGACTTTCTTGACCTTAGTTTTTCCTTTCTTACCTACGGAAGATTTCCCTTTCGCAGAAGATGCGTTAAGGGCTGCTTTGCCCTGTTCTACAACTTGTGTAGGATAGAGCCCCTTCCCTCTGATCTGAGTGATTGCATCTGCTTCTGATCCAGCTTCGATTGAGCCTGTTGTCTGTTCGCCTTTAGCATTTAGTGCTATGTATTGGAAATGCGCCATATGTGTGTATTGAGTTAGATTTAAATTAAACTATTTTGATAGGGGCTGTGAAGCCTAAAAATCAGGTGTTTTTTATGTACTAAGTATATTTGAGAACTTCTTCGATGCTGGTAGAGCCGGTGTAAATGTTTCGCAGTCCGTCTTCGCGGAGTGTTTGCATGCCGAGTTCAATCGCTTTCTGCTTAATCACAACAGATGGTGAACGCTTGGTGATAAGTTCACGGATCGGGTCAGAGACATCGAGCAGCTCAAAGAGTCCTTGTCTGCCTTTGTAGCCATTTCCACAAACATCACAACCTTGACCTGTGTAGAATTCTTTGTCACCTAGTTCGTGTGGAGAGAGTCCTAGCTGGTTGATCAGAGCTTCGCTCGGCTCGTATGGTGCACGGCATTCCTTACAAATAGTTCTTACAAGACGTTGGGCTAATACTCCCTCAAGAGAAGCCGCTACGAGGAATGGTTCTACACCCATATCTACAAGGCGCGTGACAGCACCTGCTGCATCGTTCGTGTGAAGAGTTGAAAGTACTAAGTGACCAGTGAGCGCGGCCTGAATGGAAATTTGTGCCGTTTCCTTATCACGGATCTCTCCCACCAGGATTCGGTCCGGATCTTGACGCAAGAAGGCTCGAAGAATACGAGAGAAATCTAAGCCAATGGCATCGTTGACAGGTATCTGAATAATTCCGTCGATGTCATATTCCACAGGGTCTTCTGCTGTGAGAAGTTTCGCATCAATCGTGTTGATTTTTCTCAGAGCGGCATAAAGTGTGGTAGTCTTACCGGCACCAGTAGGCCCAGTGACGATGAAAATTCCGTTTGGCTTGTGAATGGTCTCTACTACGTAGTTAAACATTTCGTCAGGAAGACCGAGAACTTCGAGTTCAAGATTCACGTTACTTCTGTCTAGAATACGAAGCACCACACTCTCACCGTGCTGAGTTGGCAGTGAGGAAACACGCATGTCGACCTGCTTATCTCCGATGTTTTTTACGATTCGCCCATCCTGGGGTACACGCGTCTCTGCGATGTTCATGTTCGACATCACCTTGATACGGGAAATGATCGCACGCGCGAGATTCATAGGAGGTGGTGACATTTCAAATAGTGCTCCATCCACACGATAGCGGATCTTGAATTCATTTTCAAATGGCTCAAAGTGGATATCGGATGCCTGCTCATTGATCGCCTGATACATCACGAGGTCTACATAACGGATGATCGGTGCGGAGTTCGCTTCTGACTCTAGCTCATCAGCGGAGAGATCGCCCATTCCTTTGACGTCTAGCTGGCTGAGGACATCGCCCATGCTGTCACCACCACCATAGTATTCCTGGATCTTTTTCTCAATGAGGTGATCTGGCGCCACGACCACAATAATTTCTTTACCAAGAGCAAAGCGGAGATCCTCCGCGGCCTGTGGATTGAGCGGGTCTGCAAGTGCTACGTGGAGGCCTTCTGCTCCTACATTCACAGGAAATGCTCCATGAAGACGCGCCATCCCCCCTGGAATCTGACCAATTAGCTCCTCCGGTGGCACAAATTGTGTGAGGTCGACAAGCTCTACACCCATCTCTGAGGCGATCACTGGCCAGATGTCATCTCTATCCGATACGATATCGAAATCTGCAAGTGTCTCAGCGATGCTTTTGCCACTAGTCTCAATCGAGGTGATCATATCTTGTGCCAAATACTTATCTACTAAGCCCCTTGACATGAAGAGGTCTATGACTTGTTGATTATCCATTGTTATTTTTAAAACTGTAAAATTAGTTACTCTATTAAATCTTGTGTCCTTATTTGTGTCGTTAAAATAATGAACATTTTATACTCCATCTGCCATCGTCACTGCTATCACTTCCTCAGCGGAGGTCACACCAGCTAGAACTTTTCTGATGCCATCTTCTCTGAGTGTTCTCATTCCTAGCTCTCTTGCACGCTTTCTAAGCTGCGGTGATGAGAGGTTATCGTTAATCATGTGGCTCACTTCGTCATCGATCTTGAATATTTCGAACAGACCCATACGACCTTTGTGACCACTATTTCTACATTTTTCACATCCTACACCTCCGTAGATGTTACTGTCGGCCATCTGTGATCCGTCAATATTGAGCATTCTCATTTCGCGCTCATTAAGCTCAGTAGGAGCCTTACAAGTAGGGCAGAGTTTTCTCACTAGTCGCTGAGCGATGATGCATCTAACAGCAGATGCAATGAGGAATTTCTTAACTCCGATGTCTGCGAGACGTGCAATGGAGCTCGGTGCGTCATTGGTGTGGAGTGTGGAGAATACCAAGTGACCAGTAAGAGCCGCATTGATCGCAATGTTCGCTGTTTCCTCATCACGTATCTCACCAATCATGATAATATTTGGAGCCTGACGGAGCATAGCCCGTAGGGCAGCAGCGAATGTCATCCCGATCTCGGTTCTCACCATGACCTGATTGATACCAGCCATTTCGTATTCCACAGGATCTTCCACCGTGATGATCTTTTTATCAGGTCGGTTAATCACATTGAGACAGGCGTATAGCGTGGTAGTTTTACCACTACCAGTAGGTCCTGTTACTAGAATGATACCGTCTGGTAGACCTATCATTTCTTTAAAGGTGTCTTGGTCATCAGAGAAGAATCCTAGCTCTGGGAGCCCGAGGAGAAGTGAAGACTTATCAAGAATACGCATGACGATACTCTCCCCGTGGTTACTAGGAACACTAGAAACACGGAGGTCTACCTCTTTACCAGACACTTGAATTTGAATACGACCATCCTGTGGCAAACGCTTCTCCGCGATACTCATGGATCCACTCATTACCTTGAGACGAGCTATAATAGCTGGAAGAAGTTTTCTAGGATGATTATCTATTTCGATTAGCTTACCATCCACACGGTATCTAACACGAAGGGAGGTTTCCATCGGCTCGATATGAATATCACTCGCTCGCATTTTGAAAGCTTCTACTAAAATATGGGAGACCAGTTTGATAATAGGCGCATCATTCGCATCCACATCCTCTTCGCCTCCCCAGGTAAGGCCCTCTTTGCTCTGACTCATGTCATCGTCACTGGATCCGTAATTGGCCTTAATCGT
>CALFBV010000112.1 GCA_937951395.1 uncultured Rubritalea sp. | reverse complement strand
ATCGCTCACGATGGCACGCTCATAGCCTAGTAGTCCATTGAGCAGGCTAGATTTCCCTACATTTGGCTCACCACAGATCACTGTGCGCACTCCTTCGCGCAGTATTCTTCCCTGCTCAGCAGTCGAGAGCATTCCATCGATCCCTAGTAAAACTTCATCGATCCGCTTAAGCATCGCGGCACCCGTATCTGGATCTATATCCTCATCTGGGAAATCAATAAACGCTTCCACGTGAGCCACCACACCGATCAATTTCTCGCGCAACGCTTCACTCTGATCACCGAGCTTCCCCTGCATCTGCTCATGAGCCGCACGCATCGCGAGGTCAGTCTGAGCGGAAATAAGGTCCATGATTGCCTCAGCTTGAGTAAGATCTAGTTTTCCATTTTCAAAAGCTCGCCTACTGAACTCACCTGGCTCAGCCGAGCGCGCACCACATTCTAATAATCGCTCAAGTACACGTCTGGTAACTAACACACCACCATGACATGCCAGCTCTACCACATCTTCTCCCGTGAAACTTCTTGGATTTCTGAAGACTGTAGCCAACACTTCATCGATCACCGAGCCATCAGGATTAACCACTTTACAAAGTGTCGCATAGCGCTCAGCAGCACTCCCTAGCCCACCTTTACAGCGCACCGCCTTGGCACAGATCTCCACAGCCTCAGCACCAGATACGCGGATCAGAGAAACGGCTCCTACACCGGGAGCTGAAGCTATTGCTGCTACGGTTGGGCTTTCTAAACTCATTTAAAAAGTAGCTAGAACAGATTTCATCACGCTCAGGCAGCGCTCATTTTCTGCTACCGTTCCACAGGAAATTCTCACCCATCCTGGTAGCTTGTATCCTCGCATTGCACGCACAATAACTCCCTGCTTCAGCATTCCTGCAAATAATTTGTCTCCATCACCCACATTAACGAGGATGAAGTTTGCCACGCTTGGTACATATTCTAGCCCCATCTCTTGAAATGCTACTTCGTAGAATGCCAGACCTTTCCCATTGTTAGAGACTGTAGCTTCCACGTGCGCAGTATCTGCTAGCGATGCTAGTGCCGCACGTTGCGCCACCTCATTCGTGTTAAACGGCTGTCTCGCCTTCTGTAAAATTTTAGTCACCTGAGGTGCTCCCAGACCGTATCCAATGCGAAGTCCCGCTAGCCCATATGCCTTAGAAAAGGTCCTCAATACGATCACATTTTTCCCCTCACGGACATATTTCAGTGTGTTCGGAGCATCTGATACAAACTCATAGTAAGCCTCATCAAACACCACAACAACATGCTCCGGCACCTTCGCCATGAAGCGATCTATCGCCTCCTCATCTACGATCGTCCCAGTAGGATTGTTCGGGTTCGCGATAAAGAGCAAGCGAGTCTCATCAGTCACCGCTGCCGCCATTGCATCGAGGTCATGGACGAAATTTGGATCAGGAACCTCTACATAATTAGCACCGAAAAGCGTAGCCATCAGCTTATACACCACAAAGGCGTGCTCAGCTGCGATCAATGCCGCACCATCATTTAAGAAACAGTGACACAATAGCTCGATGATCTCATTAGATCCATTTCCAAGAACCACATTTTCTAGCTCTAGGTCATATTTATCAGCCAGAGCAGAGCGCAGCTTATAGCCACCTCCATCTGGATAGATGTGCATATCCGCAGCTGCTCCACGTATCGCATCCAGAGCCATAGGAGCTGGACCGAGAGGATTCTCGTTCGAGGCTACTTTCACGATCGCCTCAGGATCTAGCCCTAGCTCACGCGCAGTTTCCTCGATCGGCTTCCCTGGCTCGTAAGCTACAAGATCACATACAAATTGGTTCGCAAATTTCTCTATCTTCATGAAGCAAACATTAACGAGAGAACATGCAGGTGCAAGCCTGTTTTACGTCCTTCTGACGCATCTGAAACATACTTCTGCAGCTCATTGATTCTTATATTGCGGAACTTGTCTCTCTTGCCTATTTCTCCGTGATGCTGGATGCCGATGTGACCTGATGCATCCTTATCATCCTTATCATAAAGACTTCCAGTGTAAGCACGCTCCTTAGAGCCCCACTTTTGGCAGCATAATTTCTACCTCAAGCTCGAAATCACTGAACTTCTTCTCAGTAGTCAGGAAGAATTTTTTACTCGCAGTCAGATCAATCTCGCATCCACTACATTTTCCTTGGTTTCCTGTGTTAAGACAACTCCAGCAGTAGAAACGAACATTAAACTTAAACCGATCCTAGTAATAGGTAACTTTTCATTCTCAATTTCTATTCTACAATAAAAGGGAAAAAGAAATGACTGTCAGAAATTCACTTTACATTAAACGGTTCTATTCTAAATTCATGTCATGATTAAACGTATCCTAACACTCGCAGTCGTCGTAGCCGCCATCTCAACTACATCATGCAACACCTTCGCAGGAGTAGGCCAAGATGTTCAGAGACTTGGTAGCAGCCTAGAAAACACTGCAGTTCGCTCCAGCCAAAGGTAATCACCTCCTAAATCAACTTGCTAAAAGGTGTGTTGGATTCTCCAGCATGCTTTTTTTATGCCCTTTTAAGATTGATTTGTCATAGAAGTGAATTTCACAAAAAGAATCTTGCACCTTACTGGCAGGATTCCTAAGGTGTCACAGCTTACGTCATGGACGACATTTCTGATATAAAAACA
>CALFBV010000111.1 GCA_937951395.1 uncultured Rubritalea sp. | reverse complement strand
GGCTTCGACTGGAATGATGCGAAATCTATTTTATCAAAAGTGAAGGAGGAGCTAGAGGAGGTGGAAGAAGCCTTCGAGAATTACGAAGAGGGCGGTGAGGTGCCGGATGAGCTGGAGGCTGAGATAGGGGACTTACTATTCGTGACGGTGAATGTGGCGCGTAAACTAGGTGTGGATCCGGAGCTCGCTGTGGATAGGACGAACCATAAATTTCAGGATCGCTTCGGTAAGTTAGAATCTCGTCTCAAGGCAAAAGGGATATCCCTAGCAGACGCCACTATGGAGCAAATGGATGCCGAGTGGAATAAAGCGAGGGATGAAGATCAAGGGAGAGTTTAGGGCGTGTTTGCAAATAAAGTAATATTTATCTGTAAATCAATACGTTACAAGCTATTTTTTTGACGTGAACAACAGAACCTACTTATCAACAGCCGATTGAAATCTCCTTTAAAAAATATAATCTCAAGATCTGGTAATTCTAGACGTGGAAGGAAGTGTAAAAATCAGAGACTTAATATTGAAGCAATGGTTTGTTTAGCCTCCATCCTTCTATACATTAAGCACTACCATTAGCAAACACGCCCTAGACTGAAAGGTTGCCCTATCGACCAGCCTAAAAACTTGGTAAAGATTGTGACTGTGGAGTAGTGAGTGATAGTTTGCTATAAGTTCAGTTCTACGCTTGCTTTTTTTAGGCAAGTGGCTGAACTGTGTTAGACAAAATTATTCATTTATGAACTATCCATTCCTATCCACAGACTACCATATTCCTTGGTCCGCCCTGACGCCTGCCAACGTAGAGAAAGACATCAAGCACGGCATCAAGCTAGCTGAAGAAAACCTCGCAGCTATTCGTAAGCTAGACCCTGCTGACGTCACTTTAGAGAATACATTTCTCGCGTTAGAGAGCGCCACGGACAGACTGGCTAAAGGTTGGGGTAGGCTGAATCATCTCGACTCTGTATCCGATATCGATGGTCTCAGAGATGCGCTGAATGGGATGCTTCCTGAGGTATCCGCATTTTTTTCAGGGATCTCACTGGATGCGGAGATCTGGGCGTCACTTAGAGCATTCCGCGACAGCGCGGCTGCGAAAGAGATGAATGATTTAGAGCAGAGATTTGTAGAAGACACCTGTGCAGAATTCGTGGCGTCAGGCGCGGATCTGCCTGCTGATAAGAAGAAGCGTGTGGGCGAGATCGATGCTGAACTTTCAGCGATCACGCAGAAGTTCTCTGAAAATGTAGTAGACTCCACGGATGACTGGGAGCTCGTAGTTGATGATGAATCGAGCCTCGCAGGTTTGCCTGAAATGGCAAAAGAAGGTGCAAGGCTGAATGCGCTTGAGAATGGTCAAGGCACTGAGGATAATCCTAAGTGGAGATTCACCTTACAGTTTCCTTCCATGGAACCAGTTATGAAATTTGCCGATGATGAAACGATCAGAAAAAAAATTTGGGAGGGGACTAATCAAATAGGCAAGAAGGGTGACTGGGATAATAAAGACATAATCTGGAAGATATTAGAGCTGCGCCAAGAAAAGGCTGAGCTGCTAGGGAAGAAGAATTTTCCAGATATGGTGCTGGAATTACGCATGGCCAAGAACGGCCAAGCGGCGATTGATTTCACCGAGAAACTCCACTCCATGGTAGAGCCACATTTCCGCAAGGATCAGGAAGAGCTCAAGCAATACGTGGCTGATAAGACCAACTCAGCACTCCGAGTGCTAGAGCCATGGGAAGCTGGCTACTGGGCTGAGAAACGTAGGCAAGAGGAGTATGATTTCGATAGTGAGCTTCTTAGACCTTATTTTTCTGTAGATAATGTGATGGAGGGAATGTTTGATATCACATCAAAAATCTTTGGAATCAGATTTGAACAGCGCGAGACGGTGTTTGGCGAAGCTAAGGAAGGTGCCGTGCAGGTATGGCATGAAGACTGTCTCTTTTATGATGTTTTTGATACAGAAAATGGAGATCTGTTAGGCTCATTCTACGCAGACTGGCACCCGAGACCGGGCAAGCGAGGTGGAGCATGGATGAACACTCTTAAGACAGGGCTTCCTCCGATGAATGGAAATCCTAGAGATCCGCATCTCGGGCTTATGGTCGGAAATATGACTAAGCCAGTAGGCAAAGAACCTGCGCTGTTAGATCACCGTGAAGTGGAGACTGTTTTCCACGAGTTCGGGCATCTACTGCACCATCTACTCGGTGAAGCAGAGATCAAGTCACTCTCAGGAATGAATGTTCCTTGGGACTTCGTAGAGCTTCCATCACAGATCATGGAGAACTACTGCTGGGATCGTAAGTCACTAGATCTATTCGCCAAGCACTACGAAACTGGCGATGTGATTCCTAATGAGCTATTTGATAAAATGATAGCGGCTAGAAACTATATGCGCGGTACTGGAGAAATGAGGCAGCTAGCTATGGGTAGACTAGACCTAGAAATCCACATGCATGGTAGTAAATACAAAGGTATGGAACTCAGAGATCTAGAAAGTAAAATTCTAGAAAGATATAGAACTGAGTCAGCAACAGAATCCTCAAGCGTCTTGAGAAAGTTTAGCCATCTATTTAGCGGTGCGGTAGCGTATGCATCAGGTTACTATTCATACAAGTGGGCAGAAGTATTAGACGCAGACGCATTCACTCGTTTCCAGAAAGAAGGTATCCTGAATCCAGAAACAGGAAGATCATTCAGAAATGAAATCCTCCGTGTAGGAAACTCACGGCCGGTAGATGAATCTTACCGCCAGTTCATGGGCAGAGACCCAGAGCTTCATGCCCTGTTAGAGAGAGCTGGTTTAGTTTAGATATTTAGTTTAGTAAACGCTAGTTAATGTGGAGCGATCGAGGTCATTTACTTTTACTTCTTGTTTACTGTTGCTCAGATCACGGATCCAGGTATTGCGATACTCGATAGGGTCTCCGTGAAACTGTAGCGTGAGAGGGGCTTTCTCGGGGTGGTCCTTTGGGTAGCTAGTCACCACCTTATGACGAGTAGGGCCTTCGAGCTTTTGGGCATTGTGAACCATCACCCAGTTATGAATCACGGTGATGGTCGCAGGCTTTGTTACTTCGCCATCCTTGTATTCTGGAGCGGTGAAAATAATATAGTAGCTCTGCCGTTCGCCCTGAGGTCTAGAGGCATTCACGAGGGGAGGGTATTGACCATAAATGGCAGCAGCTTGACCATCTGTATAGGTAACATTCGTGTGGCTTTCTTGCACTTGGACTTCATGCTTATCCATGAGGTATAGGCCACTATTACCGCCTTTTTACCCTGAGCTCTTGTCCAGCGGGTATTTGCCATTCTAGGTGAGGCTGGCATGAACCATAGTTTTCTTTGTAGCAATAGTTCGTAGTTTAGTCGCGATGAGTGATCCGTCTTGGATCTCCCATTTCTTAGTAATTGCATCCGTGTTCTTACCATCAAAGATCACATCAGCATCAGCAGATGGGGCAGTGGTGGAGAGGTAATAGCCACTTTCTCAGGATGCGGGCGAGCTTCATCATGCACGGAATAGCCTGACTATAGCTGGATGTTTTTCTGAGGGACTAACGGAAGAGCCAATGACGTGAGGATAAATCATGCTTTCATAAATTATGTGTAAACTAGTGACTATGAGAAAGGGGCGCAACTTTAGAATCAAATAAAAATGCTAGCAGCACACCAGCGGTATAGCACAAGAAATCAGTCCAAAGAAACCCTCTGCCGAGTATTAACGCTCCTATGCGCGTATGGCGGATCTGATTCAGCCAGTCTTGCTGACAGAGCTGAGAAATCTCAATGGCATAAGAAAAACTCAATGCGATGATCGCAATTCTAGTCGGTGACCATTTCGGAAACACTACACAGAGCATGAAGTAAACCATCGCAGCCCAGAGAGCATCGCCAGCATAAGTAGTGATGAATCCACCGCGCATCATCTCGGGCATGAAGCTAGAGCGGGTGAATAGTCCTAGTGCTATAATGATAACGACGAGGATAAGATAGGCGAAACGATTTCTTAACATAAGATGAGTATTATCGATAGAGGATCAATGTAAATTTAAAATGAAAGTCATTGAAAGAGGGGGACGATACAGCAAGTATCGAAGATATGCTTTTGAGTCATCGCCATCCCTTGCTTTATGATTTCGCTGTGTTCTGTCATAGCCAGAAACGTCGTCTGGCGTGGCTTCGGGATAGGAGAAATTTTGCGAAGCAAATAAGAATAGATGAAAAACTTCCCTATAATGTGAAGCGTCATTCATCTAGGCTACTCAAGAAGCTAGGGGAAACAGAGATGTGGCTACAGCATAATAAAGTGGAGAACCTCAAACTCTGTTTACCCTACATCAACGGGCTTGTGATCAAGCCAGGTGAGACATTTTCTTTCTGCCGTCTAGTAGGGAAGCCTACTGCTAAGCGAGGGTTCAAAATAGGAATGGAACTGACCATGGGCCAAGCGCGTCCTGGCATAGGTGGTGGAATATGCCAGCTGGCGAATATGCTGAACTGGCTAGTGATGCACAGCCCACTCACCATCACGGAGCGTAGCACCCATAGTTTCGATCCATTCCCAGACCAAAATCGCAGCATCCCATTTGGAACAGGCTGTGCTATCTTTTACAACTACGTGGATTTCTGTTTTACCAATGAGACTGATCATACCTTCCAGATTCTACTCACGATCGATGAAAATAATCTCAAGGGACAGTTGGTGTCGAAAGAGATGATAGAGCACAACTACAAGGTCTTCGAGAAAGACCACTACTTCATCAGAGAAGGAGACACCATCTACCGACACAATGAAATCTGGCGCAAAGTCCTTACCAGAGTAGTAGGTAAACATCTACACGACGAACATCTCAAAACCAATCATATAAGGGTGTGTTATGAGCCTGATGAGGATTTGATAAGGCAGTGAATGAGCTATTTATTCGCCTTCAGAAGCTCTTTCTCATGTGCCCTATGGGCGAGCATGAATCCAGCTGCGATGGATAGTGCTACGCTGATCCCAAAGGCATAGATACCCCAGGCAGCATGGATCTGAGATCCGCCGGG
>CALFBV010000110.1 GCA_937951395.1 uncultured Rubritalea sp. | reverse complement strand
CAGAAGTCATCCTCGTTTCCACTCAGGAGCGTTTTAATGAACTAGCTCTCATTAGCGATAAACTAAAACTTACCTCTGGCGGAGAGAACAGACACGACTCGGTGTCCAATGGCATCTCAGCAGTCTCCAATGATGCAAAATTTATCGCCGTGCACGATGGCGCGCGTCCATTCATCAGCCAAGAGCAGATCCACAGCGTTCTAGAGGCAGCCCAGAAACATGGAGCGGCTACCTCAGCCACAAAAATCACCGATACAGTAAAACGCTCAAACCCAGAAAACTTCGCCATCGAATCCATCTGCCGTGAAAACCTCTGGGCAATGGAAACTCCGCAAATATTTAGCGCTGAGCTCCTCAAAAAAGCTTACCTCCACATCGAGAAATCAGGCGCACTCGTCACCGATGAAGTCTCTGCCCTAGAGCTAATAAATGTGAAGACCAACCTAGTTGAAAACCTTAGTCCCAACCTCAAGATAACCTATCCGAAGGACCTTGAAATAGGGTAGTGTAAGCTTGTCATTTTTGTAGCGTGGTGATATATTTCCACCATGCTTCGCATCACATTCATCGCCGGTTACGCCATCTTGCTTCTGGGCTTAATCGCAGTAGTAGCCTTAAAGGTCATCGCACTTGGACAGAACGCCTCATGGGGAGAAAGCCCATTAGTTGATTACTCACGCTCGCTAGATGCGTTTCTATTCGACCCCGCACACCGTACTGCGATCTACGCGAGCATCCTCGGCTTCATCGTCATCTGGATAGCTCTCCTCAGACTCATCGCCAAGAAATCTCCAGCCTGGGAGAAAACTTGGGTCAAGACCCTGATGGTAGGGTGCTCTATCATGATGGCATTTTTCTTCATCCTCGGCACAGTAGGTCTCATCGCCCATCACGCTACTGGCATTGTCCAGGAAGTGGCAGCTAAGATAGGTGGACTCATGAGCACGCCTGTGATCATGGAGATGAGCTTCTTCTTCATTGGACTCATCCTGCTCTGCTGCTACAACATCTACAGACGCAAAGCTGATGGTGATGACTTTGTAGAAATGGAGATCAAAGACGAGTAATTTACGTTATGAAAATCACACTATTTATCACGTCAGTAGCCACTACTATTTTCTTAACGCACTGCTCACAGCCAATGGGGCCTGACTACGTTCGCCCCGAGTTTCAGCCAGCAGCAGACTACAAAGCTTCGACCAGCAGTCACCATGGCGTTTCCCAGTTTTGGTGGAAAACGTTCCGTGACCCTAAACTCAATTCACTTCAGAATCAGCTCAGCGCTCACAACTTAGATCTGAAAGCCGCCTATGCCAGAAGAAAGCAAGCCTTCGCTAGACTAAACATCAACGAATACCGACGCTTCCCAGCTGCGGGTGCTGACGCGGGCATCCAGCGTGTGAAAGCCTCCCAAGCAGGAGCCGGTAGCTCCATGCTTAAAGAATATTCTACCCAATACAACATCGGAGCGAATCTCACCTACGAGGCAGACCTCTGGGGTAGAGTTCGTAGAACGATCGAGGCATCGAAAGCGGATGCCGCAGCGGCTGACTTCGCGGTAGAAGATGTCCGAGTCGCGCTACAGACTCAGCTCGCTCGAAATTACTTTGCCCTAAGATTTCTGGATGCTGAAATGGATTCACTTAGCCAGGCAGTAAAAAGCAGGAAAAAGAATCTCGCCATCACAGAGGATAGATTCAATGCCGGCATCGTCACAGAGATCGATACAGCAAGAGCCAAATCCGAACTCGCCACCGCCGAGGCAGAACTCCTCTCCATCAGAGGCCCCAGAGCACAACTAGAAAACTCTATCGCTGTCCTTCTAGGCACTCAGCCATCTACTTTCAGAATAAGCTCTCAAGGGAATTATGATGGTCATTTACCTAACATTCCGGCAGGCATCCCAGCGGCGCTCCTCTACCGCCGTCCAGACGTAGCCATCGCTGAGCGCAGACTCGCGGCATCCACTGCACGCATCGGCATGGCAGAGGCAGAGAGATACCCTAAAATTTCTCTAACTAGCACTGGTGGACTCTCCTCCATCTCCCCCTCTAAGCTCCTAAACTGGTCCAGCACATTCTACTCAGCCGGCCCCACCGTCACCACTCCCATTTTTCAAGGACGCACACTCAAGACTAAAGTCAAAGCATCGAAAGCCGAGCAAGCAGAAGCACTCGCTAACTATCAGAAAACCACACTCTCCGCATTCGCAGATGTAGAAAATGCGCTCGCGTCTATCAATGCCCTAAAAACAGAGTCCGCAGCCAGACAGAGATCCGTCAGCGCCACGACGAACACTTACGAACTCTCTAACACAAGATACAAAGAAGGCGTCACCAGCTACCTAGAAGTAGTAGACTCTCACCGCGAGCAACTAAGCGCCCAGCGCACCAACATCCGCACACGCGGCAGACAATTCGAAGCCACTGTCCAGCTCATCCAGGCGCTAGGCGGAGGATTCAGTAGATCTTCGAAGTAAGTTATGACATTCCTAAATGCATACTGGAAGAATCTCATCTTCATCAACTACGAGATCGACCCTTCTGTGCTTGAACCCTATGTTCCAGAAGGCACAGAGCTAGATTTATTCAATGGCAAGTGCCATGTGAGCATTGTAGGCTTCATGTTTATGGATACGAAAGTGTTAGGTCTTAAACTTTTTCGACACGTCAATTTCGAGGAAGTTAATTTACGTTTCTATGTGAAGCATGAAGGCAAACGAGGCGTCGTCTTCATCCAGGAAATCGTCCCAAAGCCACTGATCACGTTCATCGCAAATTCTATTTATCACGAGTACTACCGCTCAGCGAAAATGGAACATCTGTGGTCAGAAAATGATGACTCAAGGCATTTCGAATACCGCTGGAAACTGAAAAACAAGTGGCAATCAGTCGCAGTGACTACCGAGAAAGAATTCTCCAAAATCAAAGAAGGATCCGAAGAACAATTCATCACAGAACACTACTGGGGCTACACCAAGCACCACAGAAAAACCTACGAATACGAAGTAGTCCACCCATCATGGAGGCAACTCAAAGTGAAGGACTACATGCTAGACATAGACTTCGAAGCCAACTACGGAAAAGCCTTCAGCTTCCTCCAAGACGCAGAACCAAGCTCCATTATTTTAGCAGAAGGATCTGAAGTAAGCGTCAGAGACAAGAAGACTATTCATCGTTAACCCCCTCTGCTAAGCGCTTTTTCTATTCCTCCACCATGCACGGAACCAATATCCCATCTCTCATCCCGTGGATTTTCTTTTTGTCTGCGGGGACAATAGTTGCCATGGTGCCACCCATTTTGGTTTTTCCTTTGGCGTCGATGAAGTAGTAAGGGCAGAGGCGGACTCTGCCTTTCATTATTTTAACTTCACCAGTTTCGTCATCAAAAAATGGATGCTCTACGACTCTTCCAGGCTGATACTCTTGCATCATCCATGGCTGGGCGCTGAAGCTGTCGGTTGCCGCTTTGATAGCGCTGCTCCAATCATCGCTTGAGAGATCGTGTCCGATGGTTACGCTTTTGGACCCCCAAGCCAGCTCGCTAAAGCCACTGATTTTAGCCACTAGACGACGGTCTTTCTGGCTGAACTTCCCTACCTCTTCCCAGCTATTGACTCCCAGTCTAGGGAGTGCTGCGTGTGGCGGGAGTGGTGCTGGATCCATGGACCAACCGAATGGGACGACCTCGCGGATGCGCTTGAGATGGCTGCCGCGCAGTTCCTTTTCCCAGAGATCTTTGAGCGCTGGTGACCAGAGTAATGCGAGCCAGAGCTTTTCTTCTAGGTGAGGTTTGCACGGTGAGGTTAGATTTTTTCTGGTGCCTAGTTGTTTGGCTTTGGGGATGTTTTCCCAGTCGAACCACTCGAAGAATCGGTATCTATCTGCCTCGTCCTTCGCATCATCGTCTTCTGCTTTGATTACTTGGAATTCTGCTCCTAGTTGCTCTGCCAGCCAGCTCATTTCTGGCATGTAATCTGCGGATTCTTCACTGACTAAAATCTTACCTCCATCTGGCATGAGGCTTTTGAAGCCATCGGCTAGACCATTCTCACCACCGAAAATCTCAAATCCGTGGGCGGTGTAAACTTGGCTCAGCCATGTAGCTATTCCCATCCCTCCAGGAACGCTATCAAGTTCTGTTAGAGCATAACCCGCTGTGGTTCCTCTATCAGTCAGAATGAGATCTGGGCGAATCACGCGTGGCACTGCCTCTCTGAGCTTTACATCTCGCTGCGCTTCTATCATCCAGTCTGGCTTACCTGCGTCTAATAGATCTGCTATCCAGGTTGGCAATCTTCCTAGTGATGAGCGTTGGTAAATGGAGTCGCTTG
>CALFBV010000109.1 GCA_937951395.1 uncultured Rubritalea sp. | reverse complement strand
CTATTTCTGCAGGTTGTGAAGGATGAGTCTGCTCAGCCTCTGTATGAGGCGGTTGTGCTTTCATTTTAAAGCTAAAACATGAACTATCTCATCTGTATATTCGTCGTTGCCCAGAGCCATTTGACCACTCTGCCGTCTTTGACTAGTGCCTTGGCCTGTATCTTTTGCATACCGAAAATAGTCTCGGCACTATAGACGACCAATCCAACATCATAGGTCCCCCCATCGATCAGCTGCTCGCCTAATCTCTTCCAGCCCAGCACTTGGTCAAATTTAAATTCAGTCACATCACCCGCTTTTACTGAATTCTGAAGCACCTTAATAAATGCTTCATCATCGAGCTTCACCTCTGCCTGTGATTGCTCAGTTGCTGTTACGGGGGCAGGGGCTAGATTCGGAGCTGGAGTGGGTATTACAGACGCAGGCTCCTCATGTTTCTCAGTCACTAGTGGCTTGACCTGAACAGGAGAAGATTCAGTTTCTCGTTTCACCTCCGGCTTAACACTCTCTGGTTCAATATTACCCTCAGACTTAATCAGCGCCTTCTCCTGTTCTTGCTTATAAATATCACTAAGCGAAGACTCCGCTACTACCTTCGAATCCACTAATGCAGATAAAAGCATGGGATGCATCACATAACCCATTGCTGCGAAGATAAGACAAAGTAAAACGCTAGCTAAATTCATACCTCTACTTCAATACTATTTACGCCCCATTTGACCAGCCAAATCTTGACTACAACTCCCTACTTTTGACAATTTAAATACTAATTATTGACCGCGCCTAAACTTTAGCCGCACTATCTCCCCATGTCAGACACTACAAATCGCCTCTTCTTACTCGATGGAATGGCTCTCGTTTACCGCGCACATTTTGCACTAATCAGGAGCCCCATCATGAACAGTAAGGGGATGAACACCTCGGCTATCTTTGGATTTATCAATACCATGCTGGAAATCATCGATAACCACGCCCCCACTCACTTAGGTGTGGCATTTGATACAAAGGAGCCTACTCCTAGACATAAAATCTTCCCTGCATACAAAGCTCAGCGAGATGCTATGCCTGAAGACATCGCTGCGGCTATTCCTGAGATAAAGCGCATCCTAAAAGCATTCAACATCCCGGTCATTGAGATACCTGGATTTGAGGCGGACGATATCATCGGAACGATGGCAAAACAGGCTGATGATGAAGGATCATTTCATACGTTCATGGTCACACCAGATAAGGATTTCGCTCAACTCGTGAGCCCCACTACTACGATGTGGAAACCTGGGCGCAAGGGATCTGATGTGCAGATGCTAGATGTTGCTGCTATTCTTGAGAGCTGGGAAATAGAACGCGTAGAGCAAGTCATCGACATCCTGGGACTCTGGGGTGATGCCGCTGATAATATCCCGGGAGTCCCCGGCATTGGAGAGAAGACAGCTAAAAAACTTATCAAGCAGTTTGGCTCGATAGAAAAACTGTTAGAATCTACAGATCAACTCAAGGGGAAACAGAAAGAAAACGTAGAGAACAATAAAGAGCAAGCAATGCTTTCTAAGGAGCTAGTAAAAATTATACTTGATGTCCCAGTCACTACTACCTTTGATGACTTGCTATTAAACAACCGAGACGACGAAGCCATCCAGAGCCTCTTCACTGAGTTTGAATTTAATTCACTGGGAAAACGACTTTTTGGAAATGACTATAACTCCGGTAGAGGTCACAGCACCACTACTGACTCCAATGACAATGTCCAAGCTGAGCTGAAGTCTCTCTCCGACTACAAGACAAACTACATCTTAGTCGACACGCCAGCTGCTCTAAAAAAATTTACCTCTAGCCTGAACAAACAAGACCTCTTTTGCTTCGATCTTGAGACAACATCACTCAATCCTCGCATTGCCAAGTTGCTGGGATTTGCGATCAGCTGGAAGAAGCACGAAGCCTACTTTGTGACTCCTACCGACGCTCTACCGCTTAATGTCATCGTTGAAAACCTTAACTCCGCGTTCACCTCGAAGGCTACTAAGATAGGGCATAATCTGAAGTATGATCTCTCGGTTTTGCTCGCTCAAGGGATAGAAATTAATGGCCCGTATTTTGACACAATGCTTGCCCACTCGCTAGCTGAGCCTGATCAGAGACATAGTATGGATTACTTGGCTGAGAGATTCTTAGGCTACACTACGATCAAGCTCAGTGATGTAGCAGAAACGCATGAGAAGGAACCTGAAGAAGAGCCAGAGAAAGAAATAGTGGATGACCTTTTTGCTATGGCTGAGAAAAAGGCTCCTAAAAAGAAAGCCGCCAAGAAGCAAAAAGATAATGAAGTCGACATGCTTAGCATCCCACCAAGCGCTCTAACGGATTACGCCTGCGAGGATGCTGATGTTACTTTCCAGCTAGCTGAAATGTTAGCCGAGCAGCTAGACACCGCCGACCAGAGCGAGACATTCTATGAGATAGAGTCTCCCCTGCTCCCTGTTATCACTCGAATCGAGAATGAAGGTATTGCAGTAAACACCCGTGCACTTGAGGAGATTAGCACCGTCTTAGGAGACAAAATATCTACCCTAACCACTGATATCTATCGTCAGGCAGGAAAGGAATTTAACCTCAACTCACCGAAGCAGCTTGGCGAGATCTTGTTCTCCGAAATGAAGTTGGTCGAAAAGCCAAAGAAAACCAAAACGGGACAATTCAAAACTGATGAATCCACACTTTCCGCTCTCGCTAATGAACATGAAATCATCGCGAATATTCTAGACTACCGTGAGTCATCTAAGCTCAAGTCTACTTATGTGGACGCGCTCCCTACGCACCTTTGTCCATCAGATCAGCGCATCCACACTCAGCTTCATCAGCTAATGACTGCTACAGGAAGAATCGCTTCTTCGAATCCGAATCTACAAAACATCCCTGTCCGCTCTGAGGCTGGCAGAGAGATCAGAAAGGCATTCGTCCCACGTGATGAAAACTACGTTCTACTCGCAGTGGACTACTCTCAAGTAGAGCTCCGCGTCATGGCCGCCATTGCAGAAGACAAGGCAATGATCGACGCCTTCCAAAAGGACCTAGACATCCACACCGCTACCGCGGCGAATGTCTATGGAGTTGAACTGGATGAGGTCACATCGGATATGCGACGAAATGCGAAGATGGTGAACTTTGGCATCATCTACGGCATCTCCGCCTTCGGGCTCTCACAGCGTCTCGGCATCCCTCGCACCGAGGCAGGAGAGATTATCGACACCTACTTTGAGAAATATCCAGCAATCAAGGACTTCATGGATGACACCATTGAAAAGACCACTGAGCAGGGCTATACAGAGACCCTGACAGGTAGAAAGCGCCTTATAAAGGACATCAACTCGCGCAATGCTATGCAGCGAAATAACGCCTCACGAGCAGCCATCAACACGCCTATCCAGGGAACTGCAGCAGACATGATCAAACTAGCCATGATCAAAGTCGATGCACTTCTAACAGAAGGAGATTACAAAACAAAAATGCTCCTCCAGGTGCACGATGAACTCATCTTCGACCTCCATAAATCCGAGCAAGAAGAGCTTATACCCAAGATCAAAGAAGCCATGGAATCTGCACTCGAATTACCCAATGGAGTCCCGACTAAAGTAGATGCCGGCACAGGAGAAAATTGGTTGCAGGCGCATTAAAGAAACTACTTCCTCCTCAAAACCAACCTTTCTCATTCCTATGTATTCTTCTTTCATAGGATTACTCGGATATTAGAAAATAGATTATAATCAGGAAAATTAAATCGTAAGCGGTTAACGTAGCACCTATTGATGCTGTTGGTTGACATGTGTTAGGCTGGCTGTTTTTTTTGCAATGTGCGTC
>CALFBV010000108.1 GCA_937951395.1 uncultured Rubritalea sp. | reverse complement strand
GTAGTGTAGGAAAGCATGGAGATGAAGAGATGATTGCGAAGTATGTAAAGAATCAGGGTGGAGAATATCAAGAGCTTCATAAAGATCACCAGCTTACGCTATTCTAAATACCCCGTCCGCTTGCGGCGGGGTTCTTTATTTTAGTAGGGTTAGATTAAAACGTGCCGTTCAGCTTACGCCCTATCCAGAAGAGAGCTAGTAGGGTAATGAGTGTGATTAGTAGGGCGATGTGTGCCCAGATTGGGTGGCGTGATTCAAATGGGGTCTTGGCTGGGAGAGCATTGATAAGGTTGGTGATCTTGTCTAGCTGGTCCGGCATGATGAGCTGCCCCTTGGTTATGCGTGATATTTCTTTGAGTAGCTCGGTATTTACGGGTTTACCTACTTTTTCGATCTGCTGACCTTGTGCGATGACGGAGGTGGAGACTTTTTTAGCTGTCTTGTCGCCTTCGATGCCAGCGGTGACTTTATATTCACCGACCTGGTTAATATCAAACCCGCCAGTGAATGCTCCCCAGCTGCCTTCGCTTCTGTCGAGGATGATGGTCTTTTTAGAGCTGTCAGGTGCGATGATTTCTACTTCTACATTTCCTTCACGGAGGGGGACGCCATTGGCATCAAATGCGTTTACACTGAGGCTGACTAGATCGCCTGGCTTAGGTCTGTCTGGGGTGCGGTAGAGGCGGAGTCTCTCGCCTGCGGCCATGTTGCGCTGATAGGACATCCAGCGAGCTACGTTTTTCCAGAATCTGAAGTGGTAGAGGTCTTCCACGCCGCGTCTCCAGCGCCATGCTGAGTCGTGTCCTAGGAAGAGAGCCTTGCCGCTGCCTGCCTGCTTTGTGACGAGCATCGGGATAGAGCCGTAGCTGTTTTTACGGTTGGCGTGAGTGGCGAGGACGGTTGCACCTGCCTTGGTCTTCTTGACTGCTGCACACCAGTAAAAGCCTGGGAGATTTCTCCAGATTTTAGGGTTCTCAGCTTCATCGTTTCCTAGAAGTGTGAGTAGTGATGTCTTGCCTGGGCTGGTGAGGTTGAGCGGAGAGGGGACTTCATCACTGAGTCCCTTTGGTTTTGACTCATCGAAAATGATCGGAATGATCGGTTCTAACTCAGAGTCTTTTAGAGTGAGCTGGTTACCAAGTGGTCCAGGGATGAAGACGATGCCGCTGGCTTGCTCTTTCACGAGCCCTGCTAGAAGATTAGCCTGTTCTAAGGTGAGTTGGTCTTTTCCTATCCCGACATCGCCGAGGAAGACGACATCATATTTCTGGAGGTCTTCTAGCTGGTCTGGGAAATTCTGGATGTAATCTGGACCATCACCTTTTCCGTGCTTCGGGTGAAGGAGGAGGCAGTCCACATCTACGCCTGGGTCTCTGGAGAGCGCGTTTCTTATGAAGCGGTATTCCCAGCGAGGTCGGGTTTCAATGACGAGAATCTTAATAGATTCTTTCTTCGCGCCGATGATGAATTCTTGGCTGTTGTTAGAAGTAATGAGCTCACCCTGATTGACCGGGAACGAGAGTTTGAGCTTGGTAGAGCCTTCCTGCTTGAGCTGCCAGAGCATAGAGCCACGGTAGGTTTTATTGGCGGGGATAGTGATCGTTTTTGTTTTAGGTGGATTGCCTTTATCATCTCTTACTGTCACTGTGGTGCGGATGTCCTTTTCCATCGATGACTTGATAGAGAATGGAACCTGCACATACTCACCTACGATCCCGAAGTCTGGAGCGGAGAGATTGATAAGCTCTAAATCAGGCAAGCTTTTCTCAGCACCCACTGGTACAGCATAAAGTGGTGTTTTGTTGATATGGAGCTGCTGAGCCGCGCGGGTAGGGGAGTTTGGGTTGCCGTCTTTGCGGTTGAGATTGTGATCGCCATCGGAGATGAGGATTACAGCTTTGAGGTTGTCATGCTCTTCTACTAGTTTGAGAAGTGGGGAGTTAAGGTCTGATCCTTGCTTGGATTTTTCTTCGATAGAAATATCTTCCGGTAGAGCAGAGAAGTCTTCAGTGAAGACTTTGACCTTGCCCCCATCTTCTAGTTTTTCCCAGAAGTCTGCTCCGAGGGCTTGTTTAATGAATTCTGCGCGTGTGGCGACAGACGAGCTATTGTCCAGCCACTTTGGCAGAACGGCATCCTCGGTAGTCATGGACTCAGATCCATCCCAGAGGATGGCTATCTCTGGCTTATCTTCTGGATAAGTAATAGTGCGCCACTCAGGCTTCCAGAGCATGAGCACGATGATAAGCGCGATGAGGAAACGTAATCCCTCTAATAGCCCCGTGCGCACTGGTCGGGTAGCTCTTTTCCAAGCGATGAGGCACAGTCCACCAATGATAGCTAGCGCGACTAACCCAATGATGAAGAGCGCCGTGCTAGGTGAAAAGGTGAGGTTGGAGATACTAAAGTTCATTTATAGTGAGTGATTACTATGCTTGTGAGGCGCTTGTCTTTTTGGGAGGGAGTTTGACTGATTTTTTGTTGAGACAAAGCAGGGCTTCGATGATGAGAAATACGAGGGCTGCAATGAGGAATGCTTGCCAGATTTGCTGCGTGAGTGATGTGTCTTCACTGCCGCTATTTTTAAATAGGGAATAGTTGGAGCCTTTTAAAATAGCTGCCAGCTCTGGCTCATCGAGCTGTCCCCAGCTGTCTTCTTCTGCAGGGCGATTCGTGGCGATCACGCGCTCATTGATGCGCTTCACTCCCGCTAGGTAAAGTGGGGTGCTTTTTATAGCTGAGTTATCGAAGGCAGCGTTTACTTTAGAGTTGTCTGTGACCACAATCATATCCGCTTCTTTTTTCGCAAGTGGTGTGTGGCGACCAGTCTCGGAGAAGAATGCGGAGCCAAACCTCTTGTTACCGCGATTGACTAAGTTCTGGATGATTGGCACGGAAATGGAGCCTATTTCTAGGTCTGACCAGCGCAGCTCAGGGAGTGTGCCGAGAAAGATGGCGGAGCCTTTACCGTGGATCACTCTGCCGAGCATGGTGGAGCTATCATCCCAGTCTGCAAGAGATGAGATGTCGCCACGGATTGGTCTGCGTTTGATTGTGCGGAGAGTTTCCATTGGGACGGGCTCACCGTTACTATAGTTGCTTTGCGGACCGTCGTTTTGGTTCCAGTCTGATATGATGTAGTATTGTCCTCGCGGTGCGGACTGGATTTCTCCCCAGCTTATACCGAGAAATTCATTTTCTGATTCGTCTTCTGATGGGAAGAAGGCTGCCGAGCCACCATCTTTTATGAAGCTGTTTAGGATTTCTGCTTTGTCTGCATCAGGGAGTGTTGCCTTCCAGATGACGAGAGAGGCTTTCGATAAAATGGATGAGCTGAGCTGATGCGGTGAGATGATCTCAGAGCTCTGATGGTCGAAGCCTGGTAGGGCAGAAGATTTATCAAGATACTGGATGGCGTCACCACCTTCGGAAACGATGATAGTGTGTGCTGGAATGGCCTCACTGTAGGCAAAAAAAGCGGTGTTGTCACGGTTGTTGCCATCTGGAGAAAGAGAGAGATAGCCGTGACCATTGATGATGTTTCGCGGTAGCACGATTTCTTCTTGGAGAGAAGTGGACTGTCCATCTACTGTGTATTCTTTGTTGATGGCGTTCTTGCCATTGAGATTAAATGCAACATTGATGAGAGCTTCTCTGGTGTCATCGGTGCGGGTGATTTCGAAGTCGAGAATGAGGAGGTTATCACGACGTTTGATTGTTTTAATATTGATGGAAGCATTGTCTGACTGAGTTTCTGTTAGTGAAAGAATGCGGAGTTTAGGCTTCTGCTTAAGGTTTTCTAGACCTGAGCGGATGCTTTCCCAGCGAGATGAATTTGGTTGCCAGTCATTGCTCTGGAGATCTGATGCGACCCAGATCTCAGTTTGTCCAGTTTGGTTATTTTGGATGTGGTTAGAGGCTTTTTCGATGAGATCTGGAATGTTGGACTTGGTATCGGTGGCTGCTGTGATGGAAAGTTGATTGAGCGTGTCGATGGGATTGACCTCGGCGAGGGTTCCGCTGGCGGAGTCCACTAGGATGAGGTTGGGGTTGCCCATTTCATTGAGCGTCTGCATCACTTGCTTGATGGCTTGCTCGCGCTTGGAGAGTCCTTCAGTGCCGGTCTCAGTCTCCATCGAGAGTGAGCGGTCTAGGACGAGAACTACGGTGTCTAGTTTAGACCCACCCCAGCCTAGTAGTCCACCTATTAGTGGCTGAGCAACGGCGAAAATGAGAGCGGCTACGGCAAGTGTTCTGGCTGTAAGAATGACTAGATGCTTGAGCTTTTTCTTACCTCTAGATTCTCTCGTTGCTTTGAGAATGAAGGACATGGCGGCCCATTTTACCGTGCGGTGTCTACGTCTATTCAGTAGGTGAATAATGACTGGGATGGCAGCTGCGAACAGCGCCCAGAGGATAGGTTGGTTAAGGAATGACATTTACTTCTTTCCTCCCTTCGGCACGCGATCTAGGAGAAACTCTGAGAGGACGTCCTCGTAGTTCTCATCTGTGGTGACGAGGCGATACGCGACGTTGGCGTCAAATGCGGTGGTCTTGATCTCACTGAGAAATTCCTGTACTGCTGCGCGGTATTCATCCGCGATGATGTTAGGCTCGGCTACGACTGAGGTGTTGTCCTCCATATCTACGAAACGGTGCGGACGCTCGAAGTCAAAGGCGATTTCCTGTGGATCCATGAGGTGGAAGAGTGTGACATCATGCTTCTTGTGGCGGAGGTGTTGGAGCGCGTCTTTGAGTTCATCAAGATCACAGAAGAAATCTGAAAATACGACGATCATCGCACGAGAACCAATTTTCTCTGCGATGTCATGGAGTCCCTGCACGAGTCCGGTTTCAGCCTTCGGATCGATCTCATCGAGGTTCTTGAAAATATTCTGGATGTGGGATGCCTTCCTGCGCGGAGGCATTTCGAGATGGGTCTTCTCGTTGCAGAGTGATAGCCCGGCGGCATCTCCTTGATCCACTGTTAGGTAGGCGAGGGTGGCTGCGAGCTTGCGGGCGTATTCGATTTTCGTCTCAGACTCGAAGCTGAAATTCATTGAGCCACTGGTGTCGACAAACATGTAGGCCCGGAGGTTTGTGTCCGCTTCGAATTCCTTGATATAGTATCTATCAGATCGGGCATATGCCTTCCAGTCTAGTCGTCTGGTGTCATCACCTTGCACGTATTTACGGTATTCCGCAAATTCCACGGATGATCCCCGCAGAGGTGAACGGTGACGACCTGCGGCATTTCCGAGCATTGGCTGGCGAGCCTCGATAGGGATAGCGCCGAGACGGGCCATGACCTGATGATCTATGAAAGAATAATCCATTTGGTTAATGAGTTAGCTAAAAATAACTCTGACAAGTATAGCTCTATCTCATTTCCTGCGCTAGACGCTCTACCACTTTATTCGATGTCATGCCTTGTGATTCTGCTGCGAAATTTGTAAGCACACGGTGTCCTAGTACTGGTGCTGCGACTGCGATGATGTCTTCCATGCGAGCCATGTAGGAGCCGTGAAGTGCCGCGCGAGCCTTAGCTCCGAGGATGAGATACTGAACCGCACGCGGACCCGCTCCCCAGCTCACGTTTTGCTTAACCCAGTCTGGAGTGGTATCTAGATCAGGACGGGTCTTGCGGACGATCTCTACAGCGAAGTCATAAATATGATCAGGCACAGGGACGCGGCGGACGAGTTCTTGGTATTTAATGACTTCTTCGCCAGTGAGAACGGTCTTAAGCGCGGATCTTGTAGCACCTGTAGTCTCACGGGCGATACGCTTTTCTTCCTCAGCAGAAGGGTAGTCTACGTTGATAAGGAACATAAAGCGGTCTAGCTGAGCTTCTGGAAGCGGGTAAGTTCCTTCCTGCTCCACTGGGTTCTGCGTAGCGAGGACGAAGAATGGTGGGGTGAGGTCATACTTAGTTCCGAGAGCTGTGACGTGTCGCTCCTGCATCGCCTCTAGCATAGCTGCCTGTGTCTTAGCTGGCGCACGGTTTATTTCATCGGCGAGTAGTAAGTTTGAGAAAATAGGTCCCTTGATAAATTTGAAAGCACGGTGACCATTCTCGTCTTCTTGAATGATGTCTGTTCCCGTGATGTCTGAGGGCATGAGGTCTGGGGTGAACTGGATGCGGTTGAATGAGAGCTTAAGAGTCTCAGCTACTGAGGAGACGAGTAGGGTCTTGGCTAGACCTGGGACACCCATGAGGAGGGCATGACCACGGGCGAAGAGACAGATGGCTAGCTGCTCCACTACTTCTTCCTGACCGATGATGACCTTGGCTATCTCAGATTTGAATGCTTCATAAGACTGACCTAGTGCATCGATGGCGGCTACGTCATCTGCTGGGAGGCTGTTCGTATCTGTAGTGCTTGTTTCTGGCGTAGTAGCTGCTTCTGTGACTGTTTCCATTGTGTATGTTGGTTCTATATGTGAAATTTTCTAAGAGGTCTTATTTCTGATTTAGCGATGTTGAGCCTTGGATTTATCTATGACGAGAAGATAAATAAATAATTTGTTGAGAAATAGAAATATCTTAGATCAATACGCCTAAAATAGGTGGGTATTTCAATATTTTAAAGGCTTGCAGAAATCTTTCTGGGGATAGATGCTGTGTGGGAACAAAAATGAAGAGATTCAAACCATATTTTCACTACTTAAAGCCGGTCAAGGCCAAGCTGATCATCGGGATTATCGCTGGATTGATCGGTGGGGCTGCGATGAGCGCGGGATTACCATTGATGATGAAACATGTGTTTCCAGTTATTTTTGCTGATGAGGAGACGGGTAGGACTCAAGCGGCATCGTGGTGGTTGGAGTATATAGGAGGGGGAAATATTTTGTTAGTAGCTTGTTTGATGATGCCGTTGATCTTTGTGGTGAGTGGTGTTTGTGGGTATGTGAGCAAGCTGATGTTAAATTATGTAGGTTTACGAGTGCTGGAGAGTATCCGGGTGGATGTTTTTAGGCGCTTACAGTATTTGTCTCTAGGTTTTCATGGCAAGCAGAAGGGTGGTGACCTGGTGAGCCGCGTGATGGGGGATACGTCGTTGATGCAGCAAGTACTGTCAAAAGTGGTTTTTAATATGGTGCTGCTACCGGGAGCTTTATTAGGCTCGATAGTTACTTTGATTTATCTCTGCTGGGATGATAGCAGCGTACAGTCGATGTTGCTAGGCTTGATGACCGTGCCTATCTGTGTGTTCCCTATCAGATCATTGGCAAAGCGCTTGGCAAAAAAGGCATCCTTAATGGTAGCTAAGCAGGGTGATATTTCTGCGATCGTGACTGAAAACTTAGCTTCACAGCCCGCAGTGCGAGCTTACATGATGGAGGAAGTGCAGGTTGCTAAGATGAAGGAGAATACAGGTAAGTTTTTGAAGTTTAATATGGGTATGCTGAAATATCGTTTTCTGATCAGCCCTAGTGTGGAAATAGTCTCAGCGGTTGGTGTGGGTATAGCTATTTATTTGGGAGCCAAGCAGGGCTTAACTTTGGGGAAATTCGTACCTGTGTTGTTAGCTCTTTATGCCGCGTATGATCCGATCAAGAAGCTTGGAAACCTTAGCTCTATGATCAGGGAGGGTGAAGCAGCACTCGATCGTTTAGAGTTTATTTTACACAGTAAAGATGAGATTTTAGACAAGCAGGGTGCTCAGCGATTTGGAGAGGCGAGTGGGGCAGTAACACTGGAAAACTGCCAATTTAGCTATGGAGAGAATGTGATACTAAATGATGTCAACGTTAGTGTCAAAGCAGGTGAAACCATTGCTCTAGTAGGTGAAAGTGGTGCGGGGAAGTCTACCTTTATTTCGCTTATTCCTAGGTTCTTTGAAGTCCAAAAAGGAGAGGTGAAAGTGGATGGGCGCAATGTGAACGATATGCTTAAATCAGACCTGCGTAAGAACATTGCGTTAGTTAGCCAGCAGCCTTTGCTATTTAGAGGCTCTATCGCAGAGAACATACTTATCGGCAAGCCAGGTGCTAGCCAGGAGGAAATAGAGAATGCTGCGAGAAATGCTAGTGCGCATGACTTTATCACAGGAATGCCGCAAGGATATGAGACGGAGCTTGGCGAGCGAGGTGAGGGGCTTTCTGGTGGGCAAAAACAACGGGTAGCCATTGCTAGAGCCTTTCTAAAGGATGCTCCGATACTGATTTTAGACGAGGCAACAAGCGCACTAGACAGTGATAGTGAAGCTCAGATTCAAAGAGAGCTTAAGACTCTGAGCGAGGGAAGAACGACGTTCATCATCGCCCATAGATTCAGTACTATCCGAGATGCAGACAGGATACTCGTCTTTGCTAAGACACCAGATGGAGGTAAAATAGTAGCAGATGGACCTCACGATGAGATTTACAAAACCTGTGAGATCTATAAGGGGCTCTATGACAAGCAAATTTAAAATTATTGAGGTAGAAGTGATTGAGCTCACAGGGACTATTTCTATAAGAACGAGACGTAACGCACTGGGTTCAGCTATAATGATAGAGCATTATTTTTGCAAGGTTTTGAAAAATTCATAGAGTTGTCTAGCTTCACGCTCGTTGGTGTAGTGCTGCTCTACGTGTTTTCTGCCAGCTTTTCCCATTTCGGTGAGTTTGTCTGGATCACTGATCATGAGTTCTAGTTTTTCTTGGATAGCATCGCTATCTCCTGTGGGGACGCAG
>CALFBV010000107.1 GCA_937951395.1 uncultured Rubritalea sp. | reverse complement strand
GGAAATCATCGCTACTTCCCCACCTATTTTGCCCAAAGACTACCCTGTCCCTGCAGACCTCATCCGCGCGATAGCTGATAAAGTGAACCAGCTTAAATCTGAGCATGACAACATCGTAGCAGTAGGCTGTGGTGTCCCCGGATTTGTAGACTTCCCTACGGGAATTATCCATAACCTAACAAATGTCCCCGGCTGGAAAAACATTCACCTCAAGGAGGAGCTTGAAGCGAGAACAGATCTAACTACAGCAGTGGAAAATGATGCGAATGCCATGGCAATAGCTGAGTGGAAGCTCGGTGCAGCTAAAGGCTACAATCACGCCATCTGTCTCACCCTTGGCACCGGAGTAGGTGGAGGCATCATTTCTAATGGCCGTATCATCAGGGGATCACAATACGCAGCTGGAGAGCTAGGTCAGACCTCTATCGACTATGCAGGTAGAATGGGAGCATATAATAACCCTGGTTCACTTGAAGTTTACCTGGGCAACAATGAATTCGCCGCTGATACGCTTGCAGATTATGCTGCTGCTGGGCTTAAAAAAGAACTCTCCGACTGCACACCAGCACACTTAGCAGAAGCCGCTGAGAATGGTTGTGAAATCGCGCTCAAGGCCTGGGATGGATTCGCCATGAAACTCTCCGCCGCACTCGCAACTACTTGCTGGCTACTCAATCCAGAAATCATCGTCATCGGTGGTGGAATTGCAAATGCAGGTGATCTCCTTTTCTCGCCACTGAAGAAGCACCTACACGCACAGCTCAGCGGACCATTTAAGGATCATTTACAAGTAGTGCCAGCAGAGTTCAACAACAACGCAGGAATCCTCGGCACAGCAGCACTATCTATCGAAGAGATAAAAGACTTCGATGTTTAGACTGACAAAACTCGGCTAGCTCGAAATTATAATTTGTCATCCAGAACAGTGACGGGTAGCATAGAGCGTATGAAAAATATGTTTCTGCTCACTATCTCCTTTCTCCTTTCTTCATCACTCTATGCAAAGCCTGCAACAGCAGAAGTCACGAAAGATACTAAAGCTGTAACAGCAGCGCCACTAGCCCACACGCTGACCATCAAGTATTCGTCAAAATCCTATTACCTGTCTTGGATAAAGTATTAGTCTTGGACTTCATGGCTCAGTAAAATGCACAGTTTAGAAAACGACGGCTTTCAGATCATTCGCAGTGTTTTTAACACTAGCGAAATTATAACTCTTCGAAAAGAGGCTGATCGTATTGCACAGATTGAAGATTCCGTCTGTGTACGTCGATTGAGAGATAAGTCTGATCACTTTTCCTCACTTGCTACTTCACCCCATTTGCTAGAACTTCTACCTGATGACTACTTTCCAGTAAGAAGTATCCTTTTCGATAAAACATCTACTGAGAACTGGCCAGTCGCTTGGCATCAAGATTTAACCATCGCGGTGAAAGAGAAAGTAGACCTCCAAGGCTTCGGACCTTGGTCGATAAAGGACGGCATCACACATGTACAGCCACCAGTGCAGCTTCTCCAACAGATGCTCACACTCAGAATCCATCTTGATGATACTCCAGAAACAAACGGAGCGCTCAAAGTCATCTCAGAGTCTCATTTAAAAGGGAAACTTACCTCTAGTGACATCAAAGATCACACCAAATCATCAGAAATTTGCTGCGTATGTGAATCCGGCGATGTCTTGATCATGTCCCCTCTCATCCTCCACGCTTCTAGCAGATCTCAGAAGCCCGAAAGACGAAGGATCATTCATTTTGAATACGCGCCTCTTGATCTATTAGATAGTAAATTAGAGTGGTCTGAATCGAACTAAGTCAAGCCCTCAGTATCCTCTAACTCGCGAAGTTGTTGAGCGATACGCTCTGCTTTTTCCACCTTTTTCCTCTCCCTAGCTTCGCGGAAGAATGTTTGCACGATGCTGAGACATTCATCGAGCATCACGCCTGAGGTAATCTCGCATTTGTGATTTAGAGGCGGGTTTGAGTCTAGTAGATTAATCCATCCACCAGCGGCTCCACCTTTCGCATCAGGGCAGCCAAACACGACTCGATCCGGTCTACAATGCACAATCGCACCTGCACACATCGGGCAAGGTTCCTTAGTCACATAAAGCGTGCAACCCTCAAGCCTCCAGTCACCGATCACCTCTTGCGCTGCCGTAAGCGCTAGCATTTCTGCATGTGCAGTAGCATCCTTCAGCGTTTCCACTTGGTTCCAACCACGAGCAATCACTTTCTCCTCCTTCACGATAACCGCACCAATAGGCACCTCCTCAGCAGCATACGCCCTGTGGGCTTCCCTCAGCGCCTGCTGCATGAAAAACTCATCGCTAGACATATCGAATATGAAATCTTCACTCATGATATAAGTCTAGATTGCTACTGAATATGAGGCACCTAAAAGTCGAAAAACTTTTTCGCTTTCTCGAAGAAGCCTTCCTGCATGGGTGAGTTTTTCTCACCGATGCTTTCGGTAAATTCTGTCAACTTTTCCTTCTGGTCTGAGTTCAGCTTAGTCGGAACTTCCACTTTCACTTCTACGTGGAGGTCTCCTTTGTAGCCAGATGAGAGATCCTTGATCCCTTTTCCTCTTAGCCTGAAGACCGTGCTCCCCTGCGTCCCAGCTGGGATTTTGATGGATGACTGCCCTTCTAGAGTTGGCACTTTAAGCTCACCACCGAGTGCTGCAGTCCCAAAAGGCACTGGCACTTCACAGAAGAGATTTTCTGCTTCGCGCTCGAACACATCGTGATCTTCTACATGGATGAACACATAGAGGTCACCAGCAGCTCCACCGCGTGAACCGACATCACCATTTCCAGATGAGCGTAGTCTCACACCTGTATCCACACCCGCTGGGATGCGGATTTTGATTCTTGAGTCCTCAGTTGCAGTTCCCTGTCCGTTACATTCCTTGCACGGATCTTTAATCACTTCACCTGCACCCTTACACTCTGGGCATGTGGTCTGCTGGACGAAAATTCCTGTCTGTCTAGTCACCGCACCGCGGCCACCACAAGTCGTGCAGGCCTTGGCTCCAAAATCATTTTTAGATCCCTTTCCGTTACAGCCACCACAGGTTGCTTCTTTTTCTATCTCTAGCTCTTTTTCCACACCTACAGCAGCTTCTTCGAGTGTGATTTCTAAATCATAGCGTAGATCGCTGCCAGGTCGCTTAGATGATCTCTGTCTACCACCTCTGCGCCCACCGCCGCCTCCAAAGAAGTCCTCGAAGCCCCCGCCACCACCAAAGGCACCGCCAAATACCTGTGAGAAAATGTCTGAGGCATCGTGGAAACCACCGCCTCCGCCACCACCACCCATGCCGCCTTCAAAGGCTGCGTGTCCATATCTGTCATAAGCAGCGCGCTTATCCTCATTGCTGAGCACCTCATACGCCTCACCTATTTCCTTAAATTTCTCCTCAGCCGCGGCATCATTCGGATTCTTGTCTGGGTGAAACTTGATCGCTAGCTTGCGGTAAGCTTTCTTGATCACAGAGGCATCGTCGCCTTTTGATACACCCAGTAGCTCGTAATAATCTGCTTTTGCC
>CALFBV010000106.1 GCA_937951395.1 uncultured Rubritalea sp. | reverse complement strand
AGGGGAGTCTCTAATGAATTTCTCATTGTTCCCAGTGACTACCCCTAAACCCCATGTAGCCTGCTCAGCTAGCGTGATATGAGGAAGAGAAAACAAATACTCTAGCGTCTCAGCAGACTCGTGATCACAATTCAGATTTAGAATAGATTTAGGATTAGAGCGGAAGGATCTAGCGGATCTCTCGGAGACCTTACCTGCGCTCTCGCATCTAACAATACGATTACCATCAGAATTACCATCTGTTGGCGTGTTAGTGAGTACGATACCCTGAGCAGTAGTGAGCAGTCCCTTAAATGCCTTCCCGTAATCTGCTAGTCTTTCAATCTTTAACTCTAAGGCCTTACGCCTAGCATTCTCAAAGCTAGAGATGTTAAAAAATGCACTAGGCAACAACATCCCTAGCCTGCCACTACTAGTCAAACACTCCAGACAGGCAAAAAAGAACAGGGAGCAAGTATCCACACTCGTGCCAGCTCCAAACTGCTCGCCGAGCGCTATTTTTTCAGCCTTAGGCAGCTTCTTCCCCCAGGGAGGATTCGTGTAAATGTAGTCGTAACATGGTGAGCCCTCTAGGCTGGCAATTTCTAAGAAATTTCCTAACACAATAGGTGGGTTCTTATATCCAGTGAGCTCATAAATCCTAGCTTTAGTAATCTCAACCGCAACAGGATCCACATCAAACCCATAAATATTCTGCGGTTTAAATCCTAACTCGATCGCCCGAACAATGAAATTCCCAGAGCCACAACAAGGATCACAAAACGAAGCTGTGGAATAGTCTACATCTTCTGTAGGTGGTAAGAATAGATCATCAATGAGTGCAGGGGGTGTGTAATAGATCCCTTCTTTGTTGCGGTAAGAATCGGTGAGATTAGACTCATAATCCTCTCCAATTCCTAGCAATGTTTCACCACCCGTAGATGTCATTGACTGCGCGCGTTCTATAAATACAGAAGCTGCTTGCTCATGCTCATGTGTATTCTTCTGAGACTTATTCGCCCGCTTGTTCAGCTTCTTTTTTCCAGAGATTTCAGCTTGAAAATGACCCAGAGAAGCGAGTGTCACCAGACCACGCCCCGCAGATGCCAAGCAGCCTGCTTTTATCCAGTTCCGGATGGTAGCTACTGATACTCCTAGTCGTTGCGCTGACTCACGCACTGAGACTGAGACGGGATCAGATTCTGCTTCAGGGTTGTCAGGAGATTCAGATTTATCAGAGTCCATCATCATTACTTTTTTACTACCCGAGATTGGTGAGAACAGCGTGAGAGCAAGCTGATTAAATCGTCTTCCGCAGTGACTACAAGAGGTGCCTGTTCCTCCACGTTTACTGAAAGCGAGCGAAGGTGCTCCATCCCTTCATTGTCCAATGATGCTAATGCGTGAGTTTCTCCCATGTTAGTTTAGTGGTTAGTATTTCTCTTTGCCGCTGGCAATGTCTTATGGTAATTTTTTTCTGATGAAGGATTCTGTGATAGCTGAGGTGCTGGGTGAGCTGGGGGTGGGTGTGGATTATTTCTTGGATCGCGGGCTGGTGAGGTATGTGGATGTTGTTGCTGATGAACTGGTGGTGGTGCAGGTGGATGATGATGGACGGGAGCATGAGCTGGTGGCAGTGGCTGCGGTGGCGTGGGAGAAAATGTTGAAGGCTGCTATGGGCGATGGGGTGGAGTTGCTGATGGTGTCGGCCTACAGAAGTGTGGCTCGGCAGGCGGAGATAGTTAGGGGTAAGTTTTTGCGGGGGCTTTCTAATGAGGAGATTTTCTCGGTGTCTGCTCCGCCGGGATTTAGTGAGCATCATACGGGGAGGGCGGTGGACATTTCTACGCCGGGGTATGCTGCGCTGGAGGAGGAATTTGAGGAGTCTGTGGCTTTCCGCTGGCTGTGTGAAAATGCGGGGGCGTATGGTTTCTCAATGACGTATGGGCGTGGGAATCCTTATGGGTTCTTATATGAGCCGTGGCATTGGTGTTGGTTGGGAGGATAAAGTTTAAAGGATTTGGTGCTTTGTATCTCTTTACTAACTATTTGATTACTGTTTTAAATGTTGTTTTTTTAGCATTTATTTGTAAGATTTACTATTACGTTGATGTAATGAGTGTAGGGAGATGATGAAGACTGAGATTAGTGAGCCACGGAAACGGGGGGATCTCCGCCAGATGGTGGGGAGGGAATATTACATTGCGCGGCGTGCTCTGGAGTGGCGTATGGATGCGCTGCTGGGACGGAAGAAGTGGGCGCAGCTGGTGAAGTCTGAGCCTGAATCTTCTGGAGGTAAGTTTTCTGAGAATGTGGTATTTGAGCACAGCTCTGTGGTGCTGCGTGAGCTGGCGGGGGTGGATAGGTATCTGCAGGTGAATAAGCGGCGGAATCTGGAATTAGCCATCGAGCATTTGAATGAGATGGTGATCCGCCAGGGAGAGACGTTTTCTATCTGGAAGAATGTGGGGAGACCTACGAGAAGGAAGGGCTATTTAGAGGGACTGGTTCTTAAGCAAGGACGGCTTTCTAGTGGTGTGGGTGGTGGGATTTGCCAGCTGGGAAATTTACTTTTCTGGATGTTTGCCCATAGTCCGCTGCTGATCACTCAGAGGTATAGGCATGGGTTTGATGTGTTCCCAGATGTGAATAGGACGGTGCCTTTCGGGGCAGGTGCTACGCTGGCTTATAATTACATCGATCTGCAAGTATTGAATGAGACGGTAGATGATTATAAGTTGGAACTGTGGTTGGATGATGAATTTTTACACGGGAGGTTACTGTGTGAGTCTCCGATAGAAAATAAATACAGGTTAGAGGAGCGGAATCATCTGATCAGGCAGCAGTTCTGGGGTGGGTATTCCCGGCATAATGAGATCTTCCAAGTGATGACTGATCCGGAGGGCAATGAGTCAGAGAGGTTACTAGTGAAGAATGATGCTATAATGATGTATGCGCCTCTTTTAGAGGACAGGCAAAATAGTGAGGAGTAGATGTGGAATGCGGAAATACTTACTCTTCTTGGGCGCTATTCCGCTCTGTCATTCACTATTTCAAAGCTCCACATAGCTGCGCTTGCGCTGATTCAGGAGTGTGGTGTGGGTGTAGCCAGCAGCTTTTGCTATAGCGATGGCTTTTGCGCGGTCGCGGGCGACTTCACTGGGGTGATGGGCATCCGAGGAGATGATGAGGTCTATGCCTGCATCA
>CALFBV010000105.1 GCA_937951395.1 uncultured Rubritalea sp. | reverse complement strand
GATAGAGTGGGACTCGAACCCACACACCCTTTGAAGGATTAGCTGATTTCAAATCAGCTGCCGTTAGACCGACTCGGCTTACCTATCTGTTGTTAAATGTAATAAAATACACCCGGAAGGGCTCGAACCTTCAACCTCCAGATTCCTAATCTGGCGCTCTGATCCCATTGAGCTACGGGTACGTCTGTTTGAAAATGGAACGAATTGGAAGATTTGAACTTCTCGGCGCCCTACCCACAGTTTTATGGCAACGGCTTAGAAGGCCGACGCGGGCACATCTCGCATTTACCATGTAAAAATTGGAGCAGCATCACGGATTTGAACCGTGATCCTCTGGATGGAAACCAGATATTCTACCATTGAACTAATGCTACGTTTAAAAAATGGTTCGAGTTAGAGGTTATGCTCCCCTGCTCTCTGTGTGTAAGACAGACGTGCTACTATTACACCAAACTCGAGTTTGTTAGAAAATGATGGTAGGTTTGGTGAGATTTGAACTCACTAGGTCGCTCGACGATTGGGTTACAGCCAACTCCAGCCCTCCAACTCTGGCGCAAACCTATATTATCATTTAGAAAATTCTTCTGCACGGTAACGCTCCGCGGTCGCTCAGTTATCAGCCGAGTGCTCTACTATTGAGCTACAGAAGAGTTTGTAATAAATATGGCGCTTCATAGCGGTTATGCTCCGCTGCTATTTGTTCGACAGACAGACGTGCTGCGATTACACCAATGAAGCGGTGTTTGAAATTGGTTCCATCGCTCGGGATCGAACCGAGATATCCACAGTCACAGTGTGGGATTTTAACCAGTTAAACTACGAAGGAGGTCTATTAAAAAATAGTGGAGCCACCGGTGAGGCTTTCACTCACATGTTCCGATTTACAAGATCGGTGCACTTATCTGCCACGGTGGCATTTAGAAAAATAATACTTCTAACAGGACTCGAACCTATAACCTAGGGATTATGAGTCCCCCGCTCTACCATTGAGCTATAGAAGTCTTAAGATGAAAATGGTGGCCCTGCGCAGATTCGAACTGCGGTAGTCTGACTCAAAACCAGATGTAATGACCATTATACGACATGTCTGTCATTGAGAATTTTAATTTGGCACTTCCACATGGCTCCGCCCCATGAATTCTGGGTTAACAGCCCAGCGTGATACTAATTTCACTATGGAAGTGTGGAAAAATTGGTTGCGAGGATGGGAATTGAACCCACGAGAAACGGCGTATGAGACCGTCTTGAATACCAGCATTCACCTCGCTATATAAAAATGGTGTAGACAATGAGGATCACACCCATCACACGCTGCTTACAATGCAGCATCGCCACTAAGGTACATGCGCCCCCACTTTAATATTAAAAATTTATCATTTAGCATGTGGTCACTCATTGGCTACTATGCACCCCTCCAAGGCCTCACAATGCGGTCAAAATGACCACATGCTAAAAGATAAATGAAACACGCAGACTAGGTGCTGCCCCTAGGATGATCGGATTTGGAATCCATTCTGCATGCTGATGCCCTACGTATTTTATTAGAAACGACTTATTAATTGTCTTTTTTAGCTCGGTTTACATTTACCTGGAATCGCCATCACCTTTACTATCCTGTGCTGATTCAACAGCAGCGATTTAGAGGATCTAGGATCCGCCTTCGCACTCGTAGTTTGTTTTTATTATTTAAATATAGGTTGGCCTCATCGCATGGAAATACTGTGAGCAGCACTAGACTATTTCATAAGTCATCATTTCATTTTTTAAGAAACGAACACCCTTGTCGCTCGTTTCCGAGCCACAGCCGCAGGATTTCTCAGGCGGACGTTTTGGTGATTCAGGCTCACCTCCCAATGGATACCTTTTAGACACAAAATATAGCTAGTTAATTTATTATTATTAACTAAGTAATTAGACATAGGTCTCCCTATCACTTGACATATTGCATCTAAAAGCGTAATCTATTTTCACGTTGATTGTCTGCTTTCAGGACAATTATTTTGTCAGCGGTCTAATCCGAGGCCTTCACCAGTTACAGCTGGTGGAGGCTATTCTCAGTATCTTGCTATGTAGTTTGTATTAAATTATTCTGTGGTTTGACGATATGTTCACGCCTGTTTTTTGTTAAGTTTCTGGTTATTTAATTCTAAATTTGTAATTGGAGCGGTAAGTTAGTTTCTTTTACTTCTCTCTGGGCAACAAAAAACCCGCTTCCGTTTTCGGAGAGCGAGTCAGTATAGTTCCTTATGTCTTATAGGTTTTCTATCTATACTGAATGCGCGCCTTCCTGGTTGAGTTTATGATTTTTCTCTGATATGAGAATATCAACGGTCGATTTGGTAAACATTGTCACTGGATCTTCACTTAACTCAAGTTTCCCCGCTATTGAACACATCTCTCGCCAAATCATCCCAAGCACACTGCTTGACTGACTCCCTGTATAGGAATCGAGGCAGACTGGTGAGCCCTGGATTGATGTTGATCTGTAGATTGTTTGTAACATGGTTTGCGTTGAAGTTGGCGGACTCTAGCACAGATAAGAATTAATAGCAAGACAAAACTATATCTTTCTTACTCGGTCAGATTCCAAAAAAGAGGGAAATATGATCGGGTTAAGATATAGCAATGTCCTGAGCTAATCTCTAACAGATAATTTTTATGAAGCTTCTTCATCTTTAGGATGAATCCAGATACCGTCATCATACCAATCCTTACAGATCACCCTCTCTATTTCGTATTCAGACTCATCTTGAATGGTGAGCCCCAGCTCTGCGGCGAACTTCTTATTTGTCCTAGCAAAACAATACTCGATCATCTTGCGATCATGCTGATGGCCTGAGTGGTAGACCATGAAGCAGGCTAGCTTTCTCTCCTTGGTAACTGCGAGTAATTGACGAGCGATGAATTTCCCCTCGCTATCGTGTAGGTAGAGAACGCGCTTGTTGGCGTCTAGTGCATTAGCGATCGCAGAGTGTTGATTACATCCACCCATGGAAAGACAGCTGTTGACGTAGGTTCCCATTTTTAGAATCTCTGCTAGGCGGTGCTCAGTTTGAATGGTCACCTTTCCTATGTTCACTAGAGTCAATTCCTCTGAAACACCTTTAATCCAGACTGCTGGTCTCCAGAACGCGTTAGGCTTTTTAAACCATAGTATATTAGATGGGTGCAGTAGTCTGGCGGATTCACCTTTGCGACTATGTCGCTTCAAAGCGCGTCTGCCTCCACGGCGATTACGCTTCGTTGTGTTAATCATCGCCATAGAGTGACTGTCCACATCTTTAGATCCCATTACCGTAGTGAGCGATACGCTCATGTAATCTGATATGGCAGTGAATAGCATACGCATCTCTGCTGCTTCTAGTTTAGCCTCTTCCTTTTCTCTTACTTCTTTACGGAGTGAGTTTATACCACCGTCATTTAGCACTATCTTGATCATCTTCCTGGGCAGATCTACTGATGGATGATCTGTAGATAAATGATTTAGAATAGAGCATCTCTGAGAAATGTCTGATCCATTTTGCCCATAGAGAGGATGGTATTCTAACCACTGAAATACACTCTTAACATCAGATTTAGGGTATAGACCTATGTCAGATATTGCCTTTAGAGTGATTACTGGAGATGAATTTAGCCCTCTGATTACTGTGTGTATTAAACTACGATCATATTCTAAAACCCTATCTAGCCCATCTGTCATGATGTCTCCCCTATTCTCTGATCTCATATAGTCATCCAAATTTTTCCACGCTTTTGGCTGTAGGTTTTTAAGGAATAGATCTTCTACATTTTCAGTTTCCAGGGAAATGAACAGTGAGCTAATACAACTCTTAGCGTTCATTTTAGGGCCACATACAATGAGCACCATCTTAAGCATCAACTTCCATTTTTCTAGACTCTCTTCGGAGTTAAACCTGAAGTATAAGAGATAGCTGAGCTTACTATGGAATTTCTCATCTACTGATTTATAAGACATCGCTGCGGCATCGATGAACCATCGTATATCTTGTTTATCACCTTCTAGGTAAGCAGATTGATCCACCATTAGAGTTGCGAAACGCTTCCTCTCTTTCTCATTTAAGTCATGGCGCTTCATGCTACTAGCAGCATATCGCCAATGATCCGAGATGAAGTCTCCAGCCCACGCTTCGAGGATTTGATCTTCGGTAAAGTACTCGATAAACGGTTTAAGCGCATCATAATCATCTACTCCTTCACTGCTGCTGTGGTGAGCTGCGCTGCGTTTCTCGGTGTGTCTCTCTAGCTTTAGTAAGCACTCTAGGCGCTTTACGGTCATCCCCTTGAATAAATAGGCTACAAACTGCAACACGCGCTGATCATCCTTAAGGACCCGTTTCTGGTAGAACGCATAACTAAGGATGGGCGCTACATTGTCTGTAACGATGTATGTATCTAGATCTCGATCTAACAGAATCCACATTAGATGACTCCCATCTTTCGCGTCTAGAGTCAGTAGCACATTCATCCAGCTACGCAGAGATCCTGGGTGGCTGAAGGCAAAAAGAACTTTACCTACTAATCCATTAGGAAGGCGTTCCCAGTCATCACAGATAATTCTAGCTGTTAGATTATCTTGTGAGCTAAGCCATGGCATTATTTCCGATAAATGCTGACCTGTAGCCTCCTGTTCACCTAGCTTAGCGGTCCAGCCAAACAGGCGTAGGATCTCTACACTCACCTCCTCATGTGATTGTGGTTTATTTTCTAGTAGCAACTTACAAACATCGCTTGAGAGCACCATGCCAGTAACCGCTTTCTCCCAGTGACCTGATAATTTCACGAGCAGCTGACAGACTAGTTTTTTATCAGACAGCAGTGCGCGGATATCTCCCTGCAGGATTACAGATTTCTGAACACACTCGCACGGGTTCACACAGGATCCGAGCAGCACCTCTAGTAAATTCTCTAGAGTTTCTACATCGTTGCGCGTCTTTTTAAGCGCCATCCATGCTTGGTAAATATGGCTTACGTTATTGTGTGAGCCAGGGTTTACTTGCATGCCCTCTCGGGTGACCCTCTGTTCTTCGCAGAACATCACTCTTGTTTTCTTTTTATCTTTATCCGCTTTTTTTCTTATACCAGCTGACCATTGCGTCAATTTATGAGGGTGACGCACCACCTTTGAAAATCGTTTCATACTTATTTCTATCGTATTGTTTCCAAGATCACGGGCATGATAATACTGTGCTCTTAGTTAGGGTCTCTGCATTGAATTTTAGCAAAGAAATATACTCAGTTTATAAAGTAACTGAGCTGTTAGTAGATTCGGGCTAATGTCACACGGGTGAATAGCCAGCTTCCTGAAGATTAATAAATCGTCCTCTGAATCTGGATCAAACGTGTGCGAGAAGCACAATAGAAATATTGAATTGCTTGAACATGATGGGATAGAATTAACACAATTTTCACCGAACGCAATCTAACAGATATAAAATAAAAACTAACTTCAGACACCTCTGAAAAGTGTAAGCCCTCTCACCTCTAGCTGGAGATGCTATTTCAGCTACGGTAAACAGCTAGTCAATAGATTGTTTTCCTTCCACCATTACCATCCATGGCTAACTCGCCCTGGATTTCCCTGACAATAACTGGTTTCTCATTGACATATAAAACCCGTTATATATACATGAACAATGCTCAAGTTCTTTATTTTACTACTATCAAGCACAGCCACTATGATCACTACGACCTCTGCACAAGCTTGGTTTGATGATATTGGCTTCACCTCGCTTGAGGCACAAGAAGGCGTAGCCACACCTAGGGGTGCTGGCATTTCAGTAGGTATTGTTGAAGCTAACGCTTCAGGAACCACTAACTATACCCCAAATACGGCATCTAGCCAGTTCACGGGAAAAACGATCACAGATGCCTCAGGAACCTCTGGTGGGGTATCCAGTCATGCTACAACTGTCTCTACACGCTTCTTTGGCAACACGGGATCCATAGCCTCGGGAATCACGGATGTTAATGTTTATAGTGCTGGGGATTACCTAGTTAGTGGCGGATTAAAAACAGGCGCAACAGGCGGAAGCCCAGCATCAAGACAACCTACTGTCTTCACAGAAAAGATCATGAACCACTCCTACATCTCTAATGGCTTCTCTGATGTAAATAATAACCCTCTCCCCGCCCTTACTGCAGAAGCTATCAAGCGCTTCGACTACTCTCTAGCTCGTGATAACACACTCGGTGTAGTAGGGCTAAACAATGGCTCTGGCACAACAGTCCCGGCGCTTCTAGCTCATAACTACAACGGCATTTCAGTAGGCCTAACAAATGGCGCTCACAGCACAGGAGCCACCACTATAGAAGGAGCAGGAAGAGTAAAGCCAGATCTCGTAGCTCCAGATTCACTTACTAGTTACGCAACCCCGCAAGTCTCAGCCTCAGCGGCGGTACTCCTCAGCAGCTCACACTCCACTGCGAACTATGAGCAGATAACTACTCAAAAAGCAGTTCTCATGGCTGGCGCGACTAAAGAAGGAAAAGCCTTCGAGACATCATGGTCACGCACCGACACTCAATCACTAGATGCCCACTACGGAGCAGGAGAAGTCAACGTTCATAACAGTTTTAATATACAAGCCGCTGGTGAAAAGGCCGTTGGTTCTAGTGGCTCTGCCAACCACATCGGCTGGGACTATGCAGAGCTTGTCGCGAGCACCGTTAACACCTACTCATTCACCATTGATCCAGCTCATTTACTAACAGAATTTTCTGCCGTTCTTACTTGGAATAGAGAGGTGGACAGCATCGATTTCTCTAGCGCAACAGTCAGCGACCTGAAGTTAGAACTTACTGACAGCTTAGGCACCCTCATTCAGCTTAGTGATAGCTCTGTAGATAATGTGGAACACATTTACCTCAACTCAGGAATAGCAGGTGATGATCTCGAGGCTGGTACTTATAACCTTAAAGTAAGTTCCGATGTCGGGGACGCTTCAGCATATTCACTGGCATGGCGTAGTGAAATAGAGCTCATCTCCGAGAGCATTCCTGAGCCTAGCACAGCGATGCTACTCGCACTTGCCTCAATCGGATTCATTACTAGACGCGCTAGGTGCTAAATTGAGTATACAAATTCCACCTTACTACCTCTACGCGCTGATTACTAGCACGCTAGATACTAAGTATATTACTTAGTCCCTTAAGCTAGATAGTAAGTTCTGCAACTTATTCCACTTTGCTATCTAACATCGGACATGATAGGTCTCTCTTGTGAGCATGACTAAAGAAGACGTGGTAGAGTTTCTCCAGGCAGAGGACTGGCAGAGAGCCTTTGCGTCTGGATCACTCGCAGCTGGAAAGAAGATAGCTCACAGCAGGCTAGTAGCGCAGTCATCTGCTACTATTTTAGATACTGGAGATGCTGAGCTAGTGGGCTATGTGATGGATAAGTCTAGTCATCAAAATGAGGCTATTATCGCCATTTGGAAAGAAAATGGCACCTATATGTTAGATGCTTCTTGTTCATGTGATCAGCAGATAAATTGTCACCACAGCGCGGCGACCCTGATCCATTTAGCTCGCGGAGAACGACTCGCTAAAGCCTTCGGTGATGTGGTGGGTGAAATCCCTCAGCAGACTCTAGCAGCACCTGGAAACACCGAGAATAAGCCCGCATCAGAGGTAAGTTTTTTGCTCCGTATAGAACGCAGACCTAGGGGTGATAGACTGGCTTACCTGCCAGACATCTATGCCCATGCGTATGCTAAGTATAAGGACCAGATTCATCCACTGGATCCCGCTGGAAATATACGTCCACCGCGTGACCGCACTGAAGAAATACAAGCACTTCAGACTCTCTACGCGCTAGATCTCTTGCCAGGTGCGGAAGAACCTCCATCATCACTAAAGAAAACTGCTGCGCCTCCGCATAAAGGTCCACTTTATGCTCCTGATAAACAGCAATGGTCGCATCCAGATTTTTATTGGCAGAGGTTTCAGCATGAGGCTATCCCGGCTTTGGAAAAACGCGGATGGACAGTACAACTCTCTCCTCACGTGGGGCTAAAGCCGCTGATCTTCCGCACGGATACTTGGAGCGCAGAGATCGTGGAAGAAAGCAAAGGGTGGTTTAATCTCTCGGCTGGATTTGAGATAGATGGCGAGAAATTTGAACTCCAGCCCATACTCGCCACTCTGTTAGATAATGACTTCCTCACTCTAACAGAAAACTTACCTCTAGGTCAGGAGTTTTTAGTATTCTTACCAGATGGCCGAGGTCTAGCACTCCCAGTGGGAAGGTTCCGCCATATTCTCACAACGCTGGGACAGATTTTAGAATTTAAATTCACCGATGGCCCTATCAAACTCCAGAAGCTAGAAGCGGCTCTACTCGCAGGTGATGAAGAGATAGAAATAGAAGTTCCTGATGATATCGAAGAAATCGCTGAACAGGTGATGTCATTCACTAAAATCGATAAAGTCAGCATCCCGGACGGACTAGAAGCCACACTCCGTGACTACCAGTTAGATGGCTACTACTGGATGCAATTTCTAACCAAATCCGGCTTCAACGGCATCCTAGCAGACGACATGGG
>CALFBV010000104.1 GCA_937951395.1 uncultured Rubritalea sp. | reverse complement strand
CAAGAGAGTCATGGGCTTTCGGAGCTTTCGCCTCAGAGGGCTAGAGAAAATGGCAGGTGAGTGGAATCTCATCTGTCTAGCCTATAACAGCAAACGGCTCCACACCCTCCTAAAGACAACGCAAAAGACAACCAAAGCTCCACTCCTCACCACTAAACCAGGCGTAAAATGAGGGAAATCATAAAAATGGCTCATTGAGTCGCAATTTTCAACTCCGACAGACTCTTAAGGTGATAAAAAAACTGCGCTAGAGTGTCTGGCGCAGGCTTTAAAGTTGTTAGATTCTGTTAGGTTGCTTTATTAAGATTCCTTTTCGCAGCACTGCTTGCGTTTTTTGCCAGATCCGCAAGGGCAGGGGGAATTTTTGCCAGTGTTTCCTAGTTGGATTGGCTTGCGCTTTGGTAGCTCTAGTTTGACCATTTTATTGTCCTTGAGTGGGATGCCGCCAGCAGTGGCTACCGCCTGACTGATGTTCTGGTCAGTGATCGGTGTTTCTTCAGATTCATGGTCGCTGTAGTTGGCTGGCATGTCCTGGAGGAAGCGCTCGAAGTGATCTAAGCTAGAAGTAGAGCGGAACAAGTTATTGAGTGACTCGTTCTTAATGCTGTCCATTAGAGTCTCGAAGAGTGAGTAGGCTTCCACCTTGTATTCCACGAGCGGATCTTTTTGCCCCTGAGCTCGAAGGCTGATTCCTTCACGGAGAGCATCCATGTTGTAGAGGTGTTCTTGCCAGAGCTTATCGATCCCAGTGAGGATGATGTGGCGCTCTAAGTGATCCAGTAGTTCAGGCGCCTCGTGCTCAGTCTTGAGCTGGTATGCGTCCTTCACTTCCTTGATGATCCACTCTGTGTTGCCTTTTGTGTCTCTCTCATGGAAACCTGAAGTTTCAAGAGTTAGTCCAAGAGGGAATGTGGTGTTTACCCAGTTGAGTAGTTCTGCGTAGTCTGGTGATTCTTGATCTCTGTTTTCTAGGAAGTCATGCACTCGGTCTGGGACGACTTCGTCAATAATCTCATTGATGAGTTCACGTGGGTCTTCAGTAGAAAGGACTTCGTTTCTGTAGCCATAGACTACTTCACGTTGCATGTTCATCACGTCATCAAAGTCGAGAACGCGTTTACGCCATGTGTAGTCACGTTGCTCCACGCGCTTCTGAGCGGTCTCGATAGATCGATTGAGCCACTTATGCTCTAGTGCTTCTCCATCTTCCATGCCGAATCTCTCCATCATGCGAGTCATGCGCTCTGCTGCTGCGAAATTTCTCATGAGGTCATCCTCAAATGAGATGTAAAACTGGCTCATTCCCTTATCACCCTGACGCGCACAACGTCCACGTAGCTGGCGGTCAACTCTGCGAGACTGATAACGCTCACAGCCGATAACCATGAGTCCACCAACTTCTTCCACGCCTTCGCCTAGCTTGATGTCTGTTCCACGGCCAGCCATGTTAGTAGACACGGTCACAGCTCCGAGCTTGCCTGCACGGGCGATGATGTCTGCTTCCTGTTCGTGGAATTTAGCATTGAGGACTGAGTGAGTGATCTTAGAGCGTTTCAGCATTCTTGAAAGTGTCTCCGAGGCATCCACAGAAGCGGTTCCTACGAGCACTGGCTGACCTTTCTCCTGGGCTTCAGCTATCTTGTTGACCACCGCATTGTATTTCTCTCTGCGAGTTTTGAATACTTGGTCATTTAAGTCTTCACGCTTGTTAGGCTGGTTAGTCGGGATAGGGAGAACATCGAGCCCATAGATGTCGTTGAATTCTGCGGCTTCAGTTTCCGCAGTTCCAGTCATTCCACCGAGCTTTTCATAGAGGCGGAAATAATTCTGAATGGTAATTGTAGCGTAAGTCTGAGTCTCGCGCTCCACGGTGACTCCTTCTTTAGCTTCTACAGCCTGGTGGAGGCCATCGGACCAGCGGCGACCTTCCATCTTACGTCCAGTCTGCTCATCCACGATCTTTACCTTGTTTTCCTCGACCACGTATTCCACATCTTTTTCGTAAATACAGTATGCCTTTAGGAGCTGGGAAATAGAGTGGACTTTCTCGCCTTGTTTATCGAGGCGGGCATTAAGAGCTTCCTTTTCAGAGGCTTTCTGTTCATCGCTAAATTCAGGATTCGCATCGATCTCAGCATACTCAGTAGCGAGATCTGGTAGGACGAACGCATCATTATCATCAGGAGCTAGTAGATTGCGTCCCATTTCCATGAGGTCTGCATCATGAGCTTTCTCATCAATGGTGAAGTAGAGTTCTTCCTTCGCTTTATAAAGTTCTTTCTTCTGGGCATCCTGATAGAAGGATAGCTCAGTCTTATCGATCAATCGACGGGATTCTGGGTCCTGCATGTGCTTCATCAGTTGCTTATTGCGCGGCTGACCAAGTTTGATTTTGAAAAGACAGCGTCCAGCATGCTCTAGATCTTCTTCGCCACCAGCTTCCAGAGCCTTGTTAGCTTCATCAGCTAGCTCGGTGCAGAGTGTGTTTTGCTTTCTTACTAGATCCTCGATGATGCCCTTATACTGAACATATTGCTCAGTGTTAGAAACGGTAGATGGACCAGAGATGATGAGAGGCGTTCTCGCTTCATCGATAAGCACAGAGTCAACCTCATCAATAATAGAGAAGTAATGCCCGCGCTGCGCCTGCTCATCTTTAGAGGATGACATGCCGTTGTCGCGGAGGTAATCAAAGCCAAACTCAGAGTTCGTACCATATGTGATATCAGTGAGATACTGCTCGCGGCGGATGTGTGGTGGCTGCATATTTTGAATACAACCGACAGTGAGCCCGAGGTAAGTATAAAGCGCGCCCATCCACTGTGAGTCACGGCTAGAAAGGTAGTCGTTTACAGTGACTACGTGGACACCAAGTCCAGTAAGAGCATTGAGATAGACAGGAAGTGTACCCACCAGGGTCTTACCTTCACCAGTCATCATTTCTGCGATCATTCCACGGTGGAGAGCCACACCACCTACCAGCTGGACATCGAAGTGCACCATGTTCCACTCTATTTCCTGATCACCAAGAGTGAGCGATGAGCCGCACATGCGACGTGCAGCATTTTTTACAACTGCATAAGCTTCAGGGAGAATTTTATCGAGGTATTTAGCACGCTTGTCCGAGAATTCGTCTTCGATCTTGCTAAATGCTTCCTTAGCCTCATCGATAGAATCTGGAGTAGCGGTCACCGTAGGGAGAGATGGATACTCATCGCGGAGCTCAGAAAATCTCTGCTCTAGGACTTCTGCCAGAGCTGCAAGCGGCTCAGCCTCCATAGACTCGATATAACGCTTAGAAGGGGTGTCGAGTGGTAAATATCTGTGCAAGTGCTTCTGCCATTGAATGGTGCGCGCAAGAACATCCTCCGTAGACTCCTTCTGTAGAGCTTCTTCTATTTTGTTTATTTCAGCAACTACTGGCATGATGCGCTTTTTGATTTCACGCTCATTCTTGTTACCTACGATTTTTTGTAATGTCCACTTTAGCATAGCTTTGCGCCCGATCAGTTAAAGGGCGGGTTTTCCATACACATGGAAGAGCAATGTGGCAAGCACAGCATTGAGAAATTTACGTTTTGTCTAGGTTTGATCTTGATTGTTTGGAATACCGTCGCAAAGTGTCGCCGTGAGCAGGGTGCCTGTAAAACCAACTTTGGAGGAGTTTCGTGATTTAACGAAGCTGGGGAATGTCGTGCCTGTGTATGCGCAGCTAGCGGCAGATTTTGAAACGCCATTATCGGCATTCATGAAGATAGCGCATCAGCACGGTGCCTTCCTTCTAGAGAGTGCTGAGAGCACAGACGCCAGCGGTAGATATTCCATCATGGGGAGTGATCCTCGTGCGATGTTTACAGCGGTCGATAGGGAGATCACTCTCACCGAGAATGGTGAGAAATGCACATGGACAGTTCCAGAGGACGGAGATGTCTTAGCTGAGCTAGAAGCTCTCATGGCGCAATATAAGCCCGCGACTCATGGAGATGCCCCACCATTCTACGGGGGTGCAGTGGGCTACATGTCTTATGATGCGGTGAAGCAATTCGAGCCATCCATTAAGTCTTCGCCTAAAGATGACCTAGGCTTACCAGATGCAGTATTCATGGTGGCAGATACGTTACTAATTTTTGATCATAAATTACGTCGTTTACTCGTGGTGGCAAATGCCTTTATCGATGACGAGCAAACAGACATCAACGGAGCCTATGACCAAGCCATTGAGCGGATAGAAGAGCTAATATCTCATCTAGATGTCCCACTCCACGTAGAGCCACTCAACGGTCTCACCGAATATGAAATCCCCGACCCACAGAGCAATACCACTCAAGAAGAATACGAGGGGATGGTGCTGAAGGCTAAAGAATATATCGCATCAGGTGATGTGTTCCAGGTCGTGCCGAGCCAGAGATTTGAGACAGAATTTTCCGGAGATCCAGTAGATCTCTACCGCGCCTTGCGCCACGTGAACCCGTCACCATACATGTTCATCCTGCAGTTCAATGACTTTTCGCTAGTAGGAAGTTCTCCAGAAGTGCATGTGCGAGCCGTAGAAGGAAGGCTAGACATTCGCCCTATAGCGGGCACGCGCTGGAGAGGGAAGACCCAAGCGGAAGATGATGCTCTAGCGGCAGAGCTTTTAGCAGATGAAAAGGAATGTGCAGAGCACCTCATGCTCGTGGATCTTGCGAGAAATGATGTCGGCAGAATAGCTAAACACGCCAGCGTAAAAGTGGATGACTTCATGATCGTGGAGCGCTACAGCCACGTGATGCACATCGTTTCAAATGTGACTGGCGAGTTGGATGAGAAATACTCAGCCTACGATGCATTACGCTCTACATTCCCAGCAGGAACAGTGAGTGGCGCACCTAAGATCCGCGCCATGCAGATCATCAATGAGCTAGAGAAAAATAAGCGTTGTTCGTATAGCGGAGCAGTCGGATACTTTGGCTGGGATGGGGGGCACGACTCCTGTATCACGCTCAGAACCTGTCTTCTCAAGAATGGGAAAGCTTACGTGCAAGCTGGAGCAGGCGTAGTAGCAGACAGTGATCCTACTTACGAATATAATGAAACACGGACAAAGGCCATGGGCATGATCCGCGCGGTAGCATTAGCAAAGACCCTCGCTGAGAATCAAACAGAAACCCCTAAC
>CALFBV010000103.1 GCA_937951395.1 uncultured Rubritalea sp. | reverse complement strand
CGAAAAATAGCTCTCAGTTTGTTAAAACACGATAAAACAGTAAAGGATAGCATCAAAGGTAAGCGTTACCAAGCTTGCTTAAATGAAAGATTACTCGAAGACTTCATGTTGCTAAATGATCCCAAGACGAGTTAGCCCTGACCAATAGAAAATAGAATTCAAATGGTTATTGGATTAAAAGGTGATGGATCCATAGTAATGAATTTGGGTGATGAGGTGGAAGTTTTAGATTATGATACAGAGATCCAGGAGCTACCAAAAACCAAGGAAAGGTTGAAGATGATGAATGATCTAGCGATGGCAAATGGTAGTAAAATATTCGTTAAGCTTTATATAGATGACAAAGCTTCGCAACAGAGGTTTATTGATGTGATAAACTGCCTTAAAGGGGAGTCAGTCAATGAAGTAGGATTTTTAGAATATGATGCTAATAGACTCTAGCCTTGATTGTTGCAAGGAATGTATTTCTCAAGGATAGGGCGGATTTTTTCAACCGTATCTGCTGGCCAGTGATCTGGCTGGGTGACGATGGACTGGCTGAGGGCGCTGTGTTCTGGCCAGGTGGCTTCTGTCGGGATTTGTGAGATGGCGCGCTGGATGATTTTTTGTGCGCTGTTAGAGTTTGCCGTTAGATGGCCTAGGACGGTTTGGAGGGTGACGGGGGCTTCCTCTACTTTCCAGCAGTCGTAGTCTGTGATCATGCCTAGTGTTGCGAGTGATATTTCTGCTTCACGCGCGAGCTTGGCTTCTGCGACGTTGGTCATGCCGATGACATCGAATCCGAGTTGACGGTTCGCATTGCTTTCTGCTCTGGTTGAAAATGCTGGGCCGTCCATGTTTACGTATGTGCCTCCGTCGTGGACATTACAGTTTTCTTCCTGAGCTGCTGAGCTGAGGATGGAGCGGAGTCCTTCACTGATGGGGTCTGCGAATGGGATGTGCGCAGCGATGCCTTCACCGAAAAAAGTGTGCTCATTTCTTCTACTAGTGCGATCATAATACTGGTCAAAAAGCACGATGTCGCGTGGGGCATACTGTTCCTGCAGGCTACCGACTGCGGTGACGCAGATGATGTAGGATACACCGAGTGATTTCAGAGCCCAGATGTTAGCGCGGTGGTTGATCTCATGGGGGAGGATGGTGTGGCCTTTACCATGGCGGGGGAGAAAGTAGACCTGTCTGCCTGAGAGTTGACCGCTCATGATGGCATCGGAAGGATGACCGTAAGGGGTGTGGATGATGATCTCTTCTTCTAGCGAAAAGCCGTCCATTTGATAGAGGCCAGTACCTCCGATGATTGCGATGTGGTTGTTCATATGGTGAGATTATGTGGATGTAATAAATTTGAAAGTTGAAAAGTGTTTGATACGTAGTTATAATGACTTAAATGAAAAAACTTACCTCTAACACTAAATTGATAACAGGCCTGCTCTTTTGCTTGGTCTGTATACTGTGTGTAGCAGGCTCGTCTAGCACCGTTATAGCGAAGATCATCGATACGACTAATCCTTCTCAGCTCTCTGAGCGTGACTATGCTAGCGGGTCCAAGCGCTCAGCAGATGCGGCTAGTCGGGTTATTCCAAGAATGAAGCAGGAGATGTTTGAGACTGGGATAGCGGTGGGGAACCCAGTTTTTATCAGAGTGATCAAACAGGCTCGCGAGCTTGAGGTGTGGGTTCTCAATAAGCGCACTAAGAAATATCAGAACTTTAAAACCTATCGTATTGCAGGTATGTCTGGCGGTTTAGGACCAAAGGTCTTTGAGGGTGATATGCAGGCACCTGAGGGATTTTATAGTGTGGGTAGAGCTGCACTAAATCCTCAAAGCAGATTCCATCTTTCTTTCAATCTCGGCTATCCTAACAGATACGACCGAGCGCATGGTAGGACTGGTCATTCTTTGATGATCCATGGCAACAGAGTTTCCGCGGGCTGCTTAGCGATGACAGATTACTACGTAGAGGAAATTTACACACTCTGTGCAGCTGCGATAAGAAATGGCCAGACCTCAGTCCCAGTTCATAGTTTTCCCTTCAGAATGACTGATGCAAATTTAAAGCAGGCAAAGAACAGTCAATGGTACGGATTCTGGAAAAATCTGAAGGCTGGTTACGATGCCTTTGAGAAAAATAAGGTTCCTCCTAGAGTTAAGGTGTCTGGGAGAACATATACTTTCAACTAATTACTAACTTAGAAAGAGAGACATATACCAGTTCCAGGCCTTCTCTCCGTAGAGTAGCCAGAAGACTCCGCCAGCGATGAGCGCGGGGCCAAAGGGAATCATCTTACCTAGTCCTAGACGTCCGAGGACGGCGATCAGGATGGTGAAGATACAGGAGAATAGAACGATGAGTAGTAGTGATGGTGCTCCGAATACAGCTCCTAGGACTGCTAGCAGATCAACATCTCCCATGCCCATTGCTTCTCGTGGGATCGTGGCTGAAGTGGTTTTGCCATCTAAAGATTTAAGTTCTTCTATGTCTAATCTCTCGCTATCCAGCAGGACGTATTGCGCTCTGATTTCTAATAATTTCGCGGACCGCGGTGCTCCATCTACATTGAGGTGAGTGAGCCCGTCGATGACTAGCTTGTCAGTCTTTCGGTAGAAAACATCTGACCATGGTATGGTCTCATCCCCGATGACGAAGCTAAATTCCTCATCATCATTTGTAGGCTCTCGTAATGACCATTCAGTTGTATTTTCAAAGGTGAAACTGCGTTTGCCAAACATCGCCTTACCTAACAGAACGACTAGCCAGAGAGCTGCCCAGCCTATAGCTAGACCAAATGCTGAATAGCCTAATCCTTCCTTCCAGGTCAATAATCCAAATCTCTCAGGCATCAATGCTCCACCAGTAAGCGCAATGACTGCTGCTAGTATGGTAAAGGCTCTTGGGATGAGCATGAGCTCTATGTCCACCGCGCAGATCACTAGAGCTAGCGCTCCGAGCAGCATGTAGAAGACAGCCTCTAGAGGGCTGTTAAAATAATACCAACAAGCAACCCAGAGGAGGCCTGTTAGGAGTTCTATCCAGAAATATCTACTTGGGATAGAGCATTTGCATTCTGCGCATCTGCCTTTCTGGACGAGCCAAGTGAAGAGGGGGATGTTACGAGAAATCGGGATTTCTTTTTTACAGGTGGGGCAATACGAGCGTTTTGGTTTATTGACGCTGAGGCCTCTTGGGATTCTGTAGATGACTACATTGAGAAATGATCCGATACAAATGCCAAACAGAAATGTGGCAACAGCATAGAAGGGGCTTTCCCATGGCGGTAGTTCAAACATGGCTACTTTAAATCATGGTAGCCAGAATTATAGCCATCCTGATGATGAGCTTGCTGCTGACCTAGGAATCTCTGAGCTACGTAGTCTCTGGCTTTTCCGAGGAGAAAGGACTTGATCATAGGGCGGGCTGCCATACCTGCTACGGTGTAGAGGAAGCTGCGTGAGACTTTATTTTTCTTAGGTGTTCTGAAAATGCCTCCAAACAGGGAGAACGCGACCTTGGATATGATGAGTCCACCTATAGCTGAACCGATAAACCACTGCTTTGGGTTGTCTGAGAAGGATGATTTAACCTTATTGGTGATTAGCTTAGGAACGTTTACCTTCTGCTTGATCGTGTCCTTGATCTCGTCTTTACTATCCGCGATCTGATGGACAAGCCTCTGTTTTTTCAGAGAGATGTCCTCGCGGTGTGTGCTGAGCTGACTGAGCAGCTCTAGTTTCCGTTCCTTTGCGATTCGTTGATCTCTGCGAGCCATTGTTTGTCTTTCTGAAATTCAGATTTAGTCAGTGAGAAGAGTTCTTCCTTTGGTTTCTTACTGAATTTTATAAGGTAGATGAGGAAGAGGAAAAGGTGGAAAACCATCATGACTAAGATGAGGGCATTTGACTCATTTAGGTAAATGGGCTTAAAAATTTTTCTAATATATTCACCAGCGAACTGAATGATGACTCCGTAGGCTAAGAGTAGAAATAATGCGTAGCTGAAGAGTCCAAGGAAAGCCGTGATTACTCCCACACTGATTTTCTGTTTAGCATAGGTAGCAGCTTCCTTTGCCTCTATGGCAGCCAGCTCAGTCTTAGCCTGCATGTAACCAAGACTAGAGTCTTTAAGCGACATCGCTGACTGCTTGAGACCATCGATGCCAGAAGCTTGATGGCGTCTGACTGGTGGTCTTTGTTGAGGCTGTGGTTGTTGTTGAGTTGGCTCCATGAGGTGTGATTAAGATCCTATGAAAATTCACAGTGAAACAAGCAAGGAAAGCCTGCTTGCATGGTGGGTCAAACTAGAATTTTGAGGCTAGTTTTATGAGTTAGACTAGCTACGCGAGAAACTATCGACGTAGGATGAGACCGATGATTACGCCTACACCTACTGCACTGAGGACAGCTTTAGTAGGGTTTTCTCTAACGTAGTCTTCAGCTGTTATGTGGAGTTCTTTTGCTTTCTCTTTGCCTTGCTGGAGCTTTACTCCTGCTTCTTGCTTGATGGAAGCAGCCTTCTCACCAGCGTAGCTGCGGAAGTTCTGTGCTTTCTCTACTGCTGCGGCCTTTACGGTCTGTGGCTGGGTAGCTGCGAAGTCAGTCATGTCATCAGCAGTGTGGCTGCGGAGGTCTGAAGCTGCTTGGCTGACGCCTGAGTAATCTGAAGGAGAGAGTGGTGTAGGGTTGGTTGGTGTGTAGTCCATATCTAATGTTAGTTAATGTTGTTGAATATGTTTATATCTATCTGATGATAATGAATGAACAAATCTATAGCCAGAATGTACATCGAAAAGCTCGCTACGCAAGTATAGTATATGAAATAAAAATACGGAGTTCTAGATCTTTCGGTGAGCTAAACCTATTCTTTAAATTCTTCGTTAAATTTCTCAATTTTATCAGAGACTTCGGTCCATCTGGAGTAAGTTTTTTCTAATTTATCAGAAAGGGCTTGGTAAGCGGTGGAGGCTTCCTGCATTTTTGCTCCATCGGTGGATACTTCTGGTGTGGACATGTGCTCAGTCATAGTCGCTTGAGCGGATTCTATCTCTGCTATGCCTTTTTCTAAAGTTTCGAGTTCGGTTTCAAGAGGCTTGAGAACCGAGCTCCGTTGTTGCCTAGCTTCTGCATCTAGCTTGCGCTGGTCTTTTCTAGATAGTTTTGTGTCGGGGGCAGCGACAGAGCTAGTGGCGGCGGCTTTTTTTGCCTTTTCACGTTCGTTGGCTCTTGCTCGTTTAGCTGCTTGTTTTTCGATGTCTTTTTCCTCTGCTTTTTTATCAAGGAAGTAGGTGACGTTTCCATGGTAAAGTCTAGGCTCAGCCTCTGGTCTGAATTCTAGCGTGCGGGTCACGATAGGGTCGAGGAATGAGCGGTTGTGAGATACGATGAGATACGACCCAGGGTATTCACTGAGCGCTGTCTGGAGGACCTTTTGTGACTGGACATCGAGGTGGTTAGTAGGCTCATCAAGAATGAGGAAGTTAGCTGGCTGAATAAGCATTCTCACTAGGGCAACGCGTGAACGTTCACCACCAGAGAGGACTCCTATTTTCTTGAAAACATCATCACCGCGGAAGAGGAAGCAACCTAGGATGTTGCGCACGAGTGGTGCGTTCTCGCGAGAGGCGACCATTTCACAGGTCTCCATGACGGAAAGGTCAGGGTCTAGTTCGTCTGCGTGGTTCTGTGAGAAGAAGGAGATCGCTGACTTGCTACCGAGCGTGAAGTCACCAGAGTCGGGTGCTTCTTGACCAGTGATAAGCCGGCAGAATGTGGATTTACCTGCTCCGTTAGGTCCTACGATGGCGATACGAGCGCCTTTTTCTACTTCGAAGTTGAAGCCTTCGAAAATTTCAGTTTTACCATAGGATTGACTAGCATTTTCTAGTTTAGCTACAGACTGGCCGCTTGGTGGAGGCTTCGGGAATGTGAAGCTCATCACTGCGTCTTCTATCTCTACCTGAATGAGTTCGATCTTATCGAGAGCTTTGATTCTAGACTGGGCCTGTGTAGCTTTGGATGCCTTGGCACGGAAACGTTCAATGAACGCCTTTTGCTTTTGGATTTCCTTTTGTTGGGCATGGTATGCCTTGATCTTGATCTCTTTTCTAGCCTTAGACTCGGTGAGGTAATAGGAGTAGTTACCTGAGTATTCTTCTGCTTTACCGTGGGCGAAGGCGATGGTCCGTTTGGTAAGGGCGTCGAGTAGTGAGAGGTCGTGAGAAATGATGATGATAGCGCCTGGATAGGCGAACAGGTATTGTTCCATCCATTGCTGAGAATCGATGTCGAGGTGGTTCGTAGGCTCATCGAGCAGGAGGACTTCTGGCTCTTGGAGGAAAAGCTTAGCCATGGCGATACGCATCTGCCAACCACCTGAGAACTCAGAGCAATCTCGCTCGAAGTCGCTGCGCTTGAATCCTAGACCCGTGAGTGTGGATTCGATTTTTGGCTTCATGCGGCTGGGATCGAAGTGCTCAAGCTGTATCTCTAGGCCACCAATTTTATCAAGTACATCATAGTATTCGGGTGCACGCGGATCCATGTCATCTAGCTTGTTTGATAGGGTATCAATCTCAGATTGGAGAGCTTTAGCTTCAGCAAATGCAGATTCCGTCTCGTCCCAGAGCGTGACTCCAGAGATGTGAATACCTTCTTGCGGGAGATAGCCAATGCGGCAATGCTTAGGCTTGATGATCTGACCTGCGTTAGGCTCTAGGGCACCGCCAATACATTTCATCAAAGTGGATTTTCCTGCACCGTTATGACAGGCAAAGGAGATACGCTCCTTCTCCAGTATGGTGAACGAGAGATCATCAAAGATCACTCGCGCTCCGAATTCGACTCTCAGTTGTTTAATAGCTAGCACGGCGACTGTTTAGCGGATAAATTCACGAAAGAAATCCTAAAATGAAATTTTTAAGCAAAACTATTTCAATTTTATGTGATAGCGTATACTGGAAGCGATGTGGGCGTTCGTCTACACCGAATTAAAAGAAGTCGATCGTCGACATTTTGAGAAATGTTGGCGTTAGTCTGCAAAATGGATCTTGCCGTCGTTCGTCTACAATGTTATGTTCAGTGCATGAAGATTATTAGCGTTCGTGATATTGCGGCTCTGGTGAAACAGGAGCGGAAGAAACGTGGCTGGACGCAAGCAGAGTTAGCGATGCGTTCTGGCGTGAGCCGTGACTGGATCATAGCTCTTGAAAAAGCAAAGCCCACGCTGGAGCTGGGGCTGGTGCTTCGAGCTGTGAAGGCTCTTGGGATTCGGCTAGATGCCTCTAGTAATGCAGATAACATGAGGAGAATAGGAAGCGAAAGAGGAATTGACAGTTTAGTAGCTCCGGATACTTCAAGGGCAATCAATCTAGGGAAAGATACTCATTCTGTAAACTCACTTAATGAAGATGAAGCCGAGTATTCTTAGCGTTATAGCGAATCAGCGGAAGCTGGGCTCCATTGGTTATGTGGATGACACATTGAGCTTTTCCTATGAACAGAGTTGGCTGGATTGGGAAGATGCATTTGACCTCTCAGTCTCTATGCCGCTCTCAAGTGAGATTTATGGTCATAAGCAAGTGGAGCCCTACCTCTGGGGCTTGCTTCCTGACAATAGCGATATTTTAAGACAGTATGGCATGCAGTTCCATGTGTCTCCGCGAAATGTATTCAGATTGCTAGAGCATGTGGGGCAAGACTGCCCTGGAGCGATTCAGTTTATCGCTGAGAAGGATGAAGGTGATTTGCTAAACATTAGCTACAAAGAGGATGTGGATTGGATCACGAAAAAGGAGCTGGATGAACTGATTGTATCCATAAAGAATAATAAAGGGCTGCAAAGATTAAACAGTGGTCAGGGGCAGTTTAGTCTAGCGGGAGCGCAGCCTAAAACGGCACTTTATCAAGACAGAAAATCTGGAAGATGGGGGATTCCTAAAGGTCTAACCCCTACTAGCCATATTCTAAAACCAGCAGTGGGGGAGTTTGCTGGCTTTGCTGAGAACGAGCATTTCTGCTTGCGATTGGCGGAGGCAGTAGGGATGGATGTGGCTAAATCTTCAGTGATTATGTGTGCGGATATTCCAGTGATTGTTGTGGAGCGTTATGATCGTGTTTTTGATAATGATGTTCTACTCCGAGTGCATCAAGAAGATATCTGCCAAGCGCGAAGTGTGTATCCAGAGCGAAAATATGAGAATGAAGGTGGCCCTAGAGTAGCGCAGATTTCAGAAACGATCTGGGACTTTTGCGATGATGCATATGAAGACATCACGAAATTTGCGGATTCTCTCATTTTGAATTATTTGATCATAGGAGCTGATGCCCATGCGAAAAATTATTCACTACTACACAAGGCGTCACAGCGAATCAGGCTGACTCCACTTTATGATGTGGTCAGTGCGCTCCCGTATCCGAATATTTACAACCCTCTGAAAGTGAAGTTTGCGATGAAGATAGGGGGTGAGTATTTGCTGAGGGAAATAGATGAAAAGCACTGGGAGGTGTGTGCGAAACAGCTGAAGCTTAAACCTGATTACGTGATGGAGAGATTGAAAATTCTAGCGAAAGAAGTGATGCAGAAAGCGGATTCGGTAGTTCAGAAGCTATATGATGAAGGTTTAGAGCATGAAGTTATTGAGAAACTGAGTGGCATGATTAAAGAAAGATGTGAGAGTGTTCTGGATCAGTATTTTAGTGATTCACTTTAAAATAAAAAAAGCCACTCAGTTTACTGAGTGGCTTTGGATTGAAATCTGTTAGATTAAATTACTTCAGGTCAAAGCGATCTAGATTCATTACCTTATCCCAAGCTTTCACGAAGTCGCTAGCGAACTTCTCCTTACTATCTGCCGTCGCATAAACTTCTGCGATTGCTCTGAGCTCGGAGTTAGACCCGCAGATGAGGTCGACTCTGGTTGCGGTCCATTTTTCTGCGCCAGTGGCTCTGTCTGTGCCTTGGAATTCTTGCTCAGATGGTGAGGTTTCTTTCCAGGTTGTGCTCATGTCGAGCAGGTTCACGAAGTAGTCATTAGTGAGTGCTTCTTTCTGGCTGGTGAATACACCATTTGCTGATCCATCATAGTTCGTGTCGAGCACGCGCATTCCGCCTAATAGAACCGCCATTTCTGGAGTCGTGAGAGTGAGGAGCTGTGCTTTATCCACGAGGAGTTTCTCCGCAGGGACTGTGTACTGTGCTTTCAGATAATTTCTGAATCCATCTGCCTGTGGCTCTAGGAAAGCTACAGACTCGATATCTGTCTGCTCAGCGGATGCGTCTGCTCTGCCCGGTGTGAACGGGACGGACATCGTCATGCCAGCGTTCGCTAGTGCCTTCTCCACACCCACACATCCAGCGAGGAC
>CALFBV010000102.1 GCA_937951395.1 uncultured Rubritalea sp. | reverse complement strand
TTGATAACGCAAATTGGAATGTGAATCCAGAGACAAAAAATCAATGGAAAGCAGCTCTGAATGATGTAATTAGAGTGTCTCCCACATTCCTAAGACACGAAAGATTAGCAGCCATTCTTTTACATGAAGTAGATAGCCCCGCAGGAAAAACAATGAGTAATGAGCAGCGACTTATACATCTAGAAAACGCCTTGAAACACGCAAATTTATCTTTAGAAAGACATCCTCAGCATTATGTGGCACTGTCCTACAAATCATATGCCTTGCATTTATTAGAAAGGTTTGAAGAGTCGGATGCGAGTTATCAGATATTGGAAGGTTTAACTAAGTCTCGTTTTAAATATTTTAGAGCAAGTGCTAGGAGAGCACGTATGAGAATTGACTGGGCAAAGAAAATGAGGTCTTCGTCAAAGCCTGAAAAGAGCGTAGGGATTATAAGTGATACACTAAGAATTTTAGAAGCGGCAACAATAAAAGATCAGTTTTGGAGGGGTATAATGACATCTGCTATAACCAGTAAGGTTCTAAACCTAATTGAGGTTGGAGATTTGAAAGCTTTAGAGTTAGTTTTTGTGGAATTGTACGGAAAAAATTTAAGTGGCTCGTGGTATTATCGATATAAAGAACAGAGGCTCTTCCATGGAGAGCTAATGTCTAGATATGGAAAGTATTTGTATTTTAAAAGACAACCAGAGCTAGGAATGAAATGGCTTTTAAAAGCATCATTTATGCTTAAGCATATTAACATAGATAAGAATGATGTAAATTATGACTTGTATCTAAAATCGAAAGCTCAGGGAGAATCTATAATTAAGATTTTGAAGGAGGCTAATATTAAACCCGCGAAATAAGAAATGCTAGGCTCATCTAAAAAAGAACAATTTTCAATTCAAGTTTTTCAGCTGATAGACGCGGGATTAGTGTATCTGTCATTCATCGTCGCATCTTGGATACGGGGTGTTCTTAAGACAGAAAATGCAGACGGTAACGGGCTAGATGCTGTTTTATGGATGGTGTATCTGCTTGTGCCGGTGGTTCCTTTGTTGTTAGAAATGTTTGGTTTCTATAACAACCTTCTTCGGAAGAAGGTGTCTCATGGTCTGATTAAGCTTGTACAATCCTTCGTATTTATAGGGGCAGTTTTAGCGATAGCTTCTATCGTGTTTAGGCTGCCATTGGGAAGCAGGTGGATTACTGTTATTGGTGTGGCGCTCATCATGCTGGCTATTAGTTTTAGATTCATCATCGCAAGGTTTTATCTTAGAAAAAGAGTGAAGGAAGGTAGCAGGAAAGAAAGAGTAGTTATTGCAAGCACAGGAGAGGACTTCACTAAATTTTTGAGCTCGATGCCAGAATCAGTGACAGATTACTGGGAAGTAAGAGGAAAATTTGACCTAGAGACAGGAACCGGAGATGAACTGGAGGCATTGTTGAAGAAGGAATCAGTGCAAAGGGTAGTCTTCGCTGCCCAACACGCACTTTTTGCGCAATTGTCAGAAGCAGTAGAAATTTGCGAGGCTCAAGGCGTTGAAGTCTGGGTATCTGCCAGCTTCATCCGAACTCAAACATCCCGTCCTGCATTTGACACCTTGGGAGGGGCTCCGATGCTTGTTTTCAAATCAACACCTGAGTTATCTTGGTCACTACTTGGGAAAACCTTAATGGACAGAGCTGGAGCTTTGATTGCTATTATTATCTCTTTCCCGTTTTGGATTTTTGCGTATATTGGAATCAAAATTTCGAGCCCTGGACCAGCATTCTTTAAGCAAGATAGAGCGGGTAGGTATGGTAAGGCATTTAAGATGTGGAAATTTAGGACGATGGTGATGGATGCTGAGGCTAAGCTAGCCGAGGTAAAAGCGCAGCAGGGGAATGAAATGGATGGTCCGGTCTTTAAACTCGAAAATGATCCTAGGGTGTTTAAATTTGCTCGCTTACTTAGGAAACTCTCTATTGATGAGCTGCCACAGCTGATCAATGTGCTTCTGGGAGATATGAGCCTGGTAGGGCCGCGGCCTCTTCCGGTTTATGAAGTTGAAGAATTTGAAAAATCTACCTATCGCCGCCGGATGAGTGTGAAACCTGGTATTACTTGTACCTGGCAGGCGGGGGGGCGAAATTCTATCACTAATTTTGATGATTGGATTGAGCTAGATTTAGAGTACATTGATAATTGGTCGTTGTGGTATGATATTAAGATACTGCTTAAGACTGTTCCTGCGGTTCTATTTGGATCTGGAGCGAAATAAAAAGGGAGCTTATCCTATGTGTGTTTTCTAAAGCCGTCAAAAATGACGGCTTTATTGTTGTCAGAGTGAGTGAAGATGTCACACTCTGGTCGAACACCACTTATACGACCATCTAATGAAAATAATCTCAGGTACCGCTCACGAAACACTAGCGCAAGATATTGCCGCTCACCTCGATACTAAACTCGCTAATGTCACTGTAGATGCCTTTCCCGATGGTGAGACTTATTGTCAGATCCACGAAAACGTTCGTGGTGATGATGTGTTTATCGTCCAGCCATCATGCCCTCCTACGAATCACAATCTCATGGAGATGCTTATCATGGTGGATGCGGCTAAACGCGCAAGTGCGGGTAGAATCACAGCGGTGATGCCATTTTATGGATATGCACGTCAGGATAGAAAAGATAAACCACGTGTGCCTATTACTGCTAAACTAGTCGCTAATCTGATGACTGCTGCTGGAGTGAACCGTGTGGTGACTATGGATCTTCATGCTGCTCAGATTCAAGGTTTCTTCGACATTCCTGTAGATCATCTTTATGCTCGTCCTGTCTTTATTAAGCACTTGAGAGAAAATTGTGGTGTTGATGGTGATAATCTAGTGGTTGTTTCCCCAGATGTGGGTGGGGTGAAGAATGCGAGAGCTTATTCGGATGCCTTTGGCGCAGATTTAGCGATTGTTGCTAAACACAGAGTAAGCGCTACTAAGGTAGAGGCGATGAATGTCATTGGTGATGTCAAGGGGAAGGATTGCTTTTTGATCGATGATATGACGGAGACGGGTGGGACTCTATGTGCTGCCGCTAAGATATTGAAAGCGAATGGGGCGAAACGGATTTTTGCCGGTGTCTCACATGCTGTGATAGATGATCACGCGCGTCAGAGAATCCTTGAGTCTGATATAGAGGAGCTTATCACTACAGATTCTGTGCCGATGGCGCATGGAGAGAAAATCACCCCACTTTCGGTTGCCCCGCTCTTTGGTGAGGCGATCCGTCGCATCCATAAAGGAGAAAGTGTCACTTCTTTGTTTGACTTTTAGGGGTAATTCACCTACGCAGTCCATCCCGGCCTGTGAAAAGGCTATTCTCTCTACCGCCAGCCATATCTTTACATAGGATTCTCCGGGACCACTAGAAACGTCACATAAAGTAAATTGGGGCGATGTCTAACCACAAAAAGAAAAATATAACATGGCTACAATAATCGAAGCTACACTACGTCAGCGCACTGGATCAGGCGCGCTCAACGCAATGCGCCGTGAAGGATTCATTCCTTCAGTAATCTACGGAGCAACAAAAAATGAAAACATCAAAGTCAATCAGAAGGCTTTCAGAGACCATCTAAACACATTGCCATCATCTCAGGTTCTCATCGACCTTGACGTTGAAGGAATAGGTAAGACAACGGTCTTTATCCAAGACATCCAATTCGATGCGATCTCTGGTGCTATCTTGCACGCGGATTTCCTTGCGGTGAACGATGACACGGTACTCACAGCTAAACTACCGATCAAGCTCCAAGGCGAGCCTGTAGGTGTCCAGGCAGGTGGACTACTTGAGCAGCTCGTGCACTCTACAAAGATCAAGGCATTGCCAAAAGATCTTCCGCTGCAGATTAACGCAGATGTATCATCACTCAAAATCGCAGACAATCTCACTATCGGTGGAATTGATTTCCCAGAAGGTGTAACTCCAGTTCTCGATAGCCGAGTTCTCGTTGCACTCGTTGCTAAGACACGTGTTGCTGTATCAGAAGCGGCAGCAGAGG
>CALFBV010000101.1 GCA_937951395.1 uncultured Rubritalea sp. | reverse complement strand
ATCTCATGTAGAACTGGACTCAGCAGATCCTCTTAAGTGGATAGAAGCATACTACATTCAGAGCGAGCAGAGACCCGCTAGAGCCTTCAGACTAGATGATGAGAACTTCGTTCTTCTCGCGGCACAGCCAGATGCGGATCTTGAATGGCTCAATAGCCTCACCAATGAAGACGTGGCTAAAATTTCAGAAACTGAGCAGACTAAAGTTCTAGAAACTAGGAAATTCCGCTTTCAATGCAGTTGCAGCCCAGAGAAAATCTTGCCTGCATTGAGTTCATGGAAAGACAATAAAGACGAGCTATTCCAGGGCGATCCAGCCATCGAAGCAGCCTGTCCGAGATGTGGTGCCAAGCACCTGATCACACCAGACATGCTCTAGAGTGATAGGATCTAGATTAGTAGAACGTGCTACTTCTTCTTATCCTCTTTCTTCTCTTCTAGCTTGAGCTCTTTCCGGAGAGCTTCTATGCGCTTCTTATTGAGATCATTCTCCTTCTCTAGTATCCCCTTAAGTTTCTGCGGGAATTCTTCCCTCCCTAGCATTTGCTCCTGAATCTTTAGACTCCTCTCTAGGCGACCTAATTCATTTTCTTTCCGCTGCTTAGGGCTTAGATTTAGCTGCATCGGCTTCACTCTACCTCCATTCATCGGTATTACTTGGGGCATAGCGCCATTCCTCATCCTCCAAAGGTCTAGCCCCTTCAGGTATTCATCGTAGTTCCCGAGCTTGACATTTTTAGTAAGAATCTTGCCTTGTCTGTCAATTTTGACGGTGAGCTTCTCGCCCTCTTTCTTGCTTTTCACATACTCACGGAGGAAATCCATCGCCTCGTTGGCATGTGCATTTTTCTTGGAGAGGTCGACTCCGTCTAGCTCTATGATTTTATCATTTACCTTTAGGCCGGCCTTTTCTGCTGGGCTACCTGGGGACACGACATTGATCAATGAAGAACCTATCATCGGCTTCATGGAGATCCCCATGAAGCCGCGTGTACCAGGGACTGCTTTGTAAACATTCACTTCAGACATGACGTTATCTAATCTAGACTTAACCTCTGGAGACTCCACTTTTTTCTTCAGATCACTAAGTTCATCAAGGCAGCCTTCGCCTTTTCCCTTCGCCCATGTTACTAGATCTTGCTCCGCTTTCTCTCTAAGCTGATAGCTCTCATCGCCCAAGCCATCGACTAGCGCTTGAGGGACCGCGCTTGCCAGCCCTGAAAAAGCTAGACCTAGTGTGGATATAAATTTGATGTGATTTGAAATTTTCATAGCTTATTTATTGTTAGTTAATAAGCGTAGCACCAAGGATAATTTATTTAAATCATTAAAATGAGTTCTCACTCTGGCTGCTTGGCACCCGCAGCAGGGATCTTTAGGAGTTTGAGTTCTTTGAACTGCATCGCTAGATTATCTTTGGAAGAAAACCTTACCTGTAGCTCCTACGTTGAGCTTTTTGTGCATAGCGGCAGTAAGGTCTTTTGCTCCACCTATTCATCGCGCGTGATGCTCAGAGGAAATGAGCCCCCATCCGCCCATGGCCAAAGCTGTAGAGATAAGGGTGATTTTTAATATAAACTTCACACGTGTAGAATAACGAAAAATGACACACTTAGCCACGAGAAAAAGGCACGATTTCATAATTGCGACTTGTCGTGAGAGCCGCAATTGTAGATGTTCTGAGGCTATATGAACACAGAGATACTCAACAAAGCAGCGAATGAAGCACGTGGACTAGCAATAGATGCAGTTCATGCTTGTTCATCAGGACATTTGGGACTTCCACTAGGTTGCGCGGAAATAGGAGCGGCACTTTTCGGAGAGGCGCTATCATTTAATCCATCTGCACCAAGATGGCTCAACAGAGACCGCTTCGTACTCTCTGCAGGTCACGGATCTATGTTCATCTATGGTTGGCTCCATCTCAGTGGGTATGAAGTCTCACTCCAAGATGTGAAGGACTTCCGCAAGCTTCACAGCATTACACCTGGACACCCAGAATTCAATGAAACACCGGGCATCGAAGCTACTACTGGACCACTCGGTCAGGGCATCGGTAATGCAGTTGGTTTTGCCATGAGTGGTAAGCGCGCTGCTGCGGTTTATAACACTGCTGAGCATGAAATTTTCAATCACAACGTAGTAGCCCTCGCAGGTGACGGATGCATCCAAGAGGGTGTGGCACGTGAGGCGATCGAATTTGCAGGACATAATGGGCTCGATAACTTGACTCTCATTTATGATAGCAACGATGTAACTCTCGATGCGATGGCAGACGTGACTCAAGGAACACAATCTAAGGCGTATTTCGAGTCTCAAGGCTGGAATGCAGTAGTCATAGATGGCCACGATGTCGTAGCTGTAGCTGACGCAGTAAATGCTTCTAAAGTGAATAGCAACGGCAAGCCCACAGTTATCATCGCCAAGACACTCATCGCAAAGGGCATCCCAGAAGTAGCTGGAACAGCTAAGGGCCACGGCGAAGGCGGTGCCAACTTCGCAGACTCTGCTAAAGAAGGAATGGGCATCCCACTCGGTGGCTTCCATATTTCTGATGATGTGAAGGCATACTTCGCAGCACAGAAAGACGCTAAGCTAGCTGCTCACGCAGAGTGGGAGAAGACCTACGCAGCATGGTGCTCGGCTAATCCTGAACTAGCGAAGCAGCTAGAATCTGGTGGCATTAGCGAGTCCGCTGAGGCTCTATTAGAGAAAATCCCAGTATTCGCAGATGACTACGCAGACGCAACACGCGGCACTGGCGGAGTGGTGATCAACGCTCTCGCAAACCAAGTACCACAGATGGTCACAGGCTCAGCAGACCTCTACGGATCTACTAAGAACTACATCAAGGACGGTGGAGACTTCTCCGCTAAAGACGGTGCTGGCAGAAACATCTGGTTCGGCATCCGCGAGCACGCAATGGGCGCTATCTGTAATGGCTTCGCTTATGATGGACTCTTCCGCCCGAGTGGGGCTACGTTCTGCGTATTTGCAGACTACCTCAGACCATCCATCAGACTCGCAGCACTTGCGAACTTGCCAGTGAACTACATTTTCACACATGACTCAGTAGGTGTAGGTGAAGATGGACCTACGCACCAGCCAGTGGAAACAGTGAGCGGACTCCGCGTCATCCCAGGGCTAGACGTTTACCGTCCTGGAGACCCAGAAGAAGTAGCTGCTGCATGGGCATGCGCTCTAGAGAGAAATGATGGCCCTACAGCCCTTATCCTCACGCGTCAGAAGGTGGGCAATCACACTGATGTCCCAGCTTCTGTTAGACGCGAAGGCACACTTAAAGGTGGATACATTTTAAAGAAAGAAACTGGTGACCTCAAGATCATCCTCATGGCATCTGGCTCCGAGTTAGACCACATCGTCAATGCGGCTAAAGAACTAGGCGACGGAGTCCGCGTCGTTTCAATGCCATGTCTAGAAAGATTTGACCGCCAGAGCTGCGAGTATAAGAAAAGCGTCATCCCATGCGACTGCGAGAAGAAAGTAGCGATAGAAGCTGGCGTCTCTGGTCTCTGGTGGAAATACGTAGGCAGTAAAGGCTCCGTTCTCGGCATCGACCGCTTCGGAATCTCAGCTCCAGGTGACGTAGTCATGCAAGAGCTAGGAATGACTTCTGATGATGTAGTAAAAGCCGCTAACGCACTATAAATTTAGTATCATCTAAAAATTAAGAACGCCTCAAGCTAGCTTGAGGCGTTTTTTTGTTCAGTAGCACCCCTATTTTCGACAATCAGGCTTTTCATTTAGAAATCCTCGGTTAGAACTGTGGGACTTCATTTAGATAGGAGAAAAAATTTATGTTTAACGCGAACGATCTCACAGACGAACAAAAGGCTCAAGTGGCAGAATGGGCTGCTGCTGGCGACCAGCTCAATGACTTACAGAAGAAAATGACTGAGACTTTTAAGATCAATATTTCCTACATGGATACGCGATTCGCGATCATGGATCTAGGCATAGACCTCGTAGTGGAGGAAGCACCTGTGGAGGAAAAGAAAGAAGAAGAACCCAAGGAGCTAACTCCACTTGGTTATGTCGATGCCACTGTAGATGAAATTGTCCGCCCTGGATTCCTCGCAAGTGGCAAGGTGATCTTTAGCGATGGCATGAACGCTCTCTGGGGACTCGATCAGATGGGCAGACTCAGTGTAGATGCTGATGAGCCTGGCTATCAAATTGATGACGAGGACATGATAGCATTTCAAGAAGTGCTACGTGATAAGCTAAAGGCATAGGGAGCTTTCACTAGTGATTTTTTTATACAGAATTAATACAATTTTTTCTCAGGTGTCTCATATAATTGGATCGATAATTCAGTCCTAGCCCTACCTAAATTAAAAGCTTCATAAGATTCGAAAAATTCTGAATCATTTTGTTAATTCTGTCTAGCGGCCCCGCTACTGCGGGGTATCACTCTCCCTGAGGTCCCTTTCCTACTTCTAAGTTTACATACTTTTTACAGACAATCCTCTGTGAGCTGGTAAGATGTATTTTATGAAAATAAAGTAAGCGGTTAACGTAGCACCTATTG
>CALFBV010000100.1 GCA_937951395.1 uncultured Rubritalea sp. | reverse complement strand
CGAGGAGCGACTCCTACCAATCTCGACTATGATAGGGAACAGGAAGAACAACGACTTTGTGATGCTATTCTAGAAACCATCGCGAATGGTGGCTCAGCGCTGATCCCCGTATTCGCTATGGGCAAGACGCAAGAAGTCCTCACGATGCTGCATAAGTTCAAGGAAAACGGTAGAATCCCTGAGAAGACCCCTGTATTTATAGGAGGACTCAGCACTAAGATGACGATTCTTTTCGATGAATTCGCAGACACCACTCCGCGCAAAATGCCTGGGTTTGAAATTTTCCGAGACATGGATGTTCGCGCAGCTTCTAAGAAAGGCTCACGCAAACCAATCGCCTATCAGCCAGGTGCCATCTATGCGCTTTCCAGCGGCATGATGACTGAGAAGACCACCTCAAATGGTTTTGCACACGGATTTATTTCAAATCCTAAAAACTCACTTCTATTTGTAGGCTACGCGGCACCAGACTCCCCTGCTGGAGCGATCCGAGTTGCTAAGAAGGGCGATGTCATAGAGCTCAGCCCAGATCTGACCCCTGTGCAGTTTAACTGTAATATGAATATATTTGATTTTTCCGGACACGCTGACAGAGATGCCATCTTAGAGTATATGCTGAAGGTGGCACCTAGAAAAATGTTCCTCGTGCATGGTGACATAGCGGCGAGCGAATGGTTCCGTGATCAGTTAGCTCAGAAGCTGCCCGACTGTGATGTCATTATCCCAGAGCCTACCAAATTTTACGATCTGGATAAATAATCCTCTTCTCTGTGATTTTTGCTGGTCGCTCAGGCTATCTTTGTTCATTTTGAAGCTGCTAAAGTCAGGGAATATGGATTTCCTCACTACAAAATTATCCATACCTCTAAGAAACACCTAAGTAATAACCAATGAACACTCTATCCAGAAAATCACTCACAGCCACGCTTCTCAACTTCTCAGTAGCAGCATGTATCACCACCTCATCTACTCTAACTGCGCAGAATAAAATAAAACCACCAGTCGACGTCTCATCAGCCACAGGGACTGATCAAGTAGCTGTCAAAAAAGACATGAGCTACGGGCTAGGATTCCAGAATGGTGAGCAGTTTGCCTCCTATGGATTCATCGCTGATGACATCGATAAAGACGCCTATATTCAGGGACTAATCGAGGCTCTCATGAAGAAAGAATTTGGCAAAGAACCAGTCGCTTATGATCAAGCCATGAAAGCCTACGACAGAATAGTATCTGAGCGTGAGCGAGGCTATGCGAAGGCGAATTTAGAAGCAGAAACAGCCTTCATGGAAAAGAATGGCAAGCGCAAAGAAGTGACGACTACTGGCAGCGGGCTACAGTATGAGATACTCAAAAAAGGCGTAGGCAAGAAATACACTCCACCCACAGGCTCTGTAAATGGTATGGATCAGGCGACTGAGTTTCACCTCAAATGCACAGGCACTCTACTCGATAAAACGGTATTCATGCAGACCCCAGGAGACGATGCTATGCCATTTAATCTCCAAGTCATCCACGGACTCGCCGAAGCTCTAAAAATGATGCCCATTGGATCAAAATGGAAGCTCTACGTTCCTGCCGCACTAGGATTCGGAGATCTCCGTCAGGGGCCTAAAATTTCACCTAAATCAATGCTAATCTACGAGGTAGAACTTACAGACATTAAGACCCGAGTAGCCCCAACTAATCAACCTCTCGTCCCTAGATAGCTCGCTATGAAGGTTAGATTCTTTGGTCACTCATGCTTCAGCGTCACCCTTGCCGGGAAGACTCTACTTTTTGATCCCTTCATTTCGCCAAATCCACTGGCTGATAAACTAGATCTCGAAACCATCGAAGCGGATTACATTCTCCTATCGCACGGGCATGAGGACCATGTAGCAGATGCTGAGGCTCTACTTAAGCGGACTGGTGCGTTGCTGATCGCAAATTTTGAAATCACATCTTGGTTCCAAGCGAAGGGAATAGAAAATACTCATCCCATGAACCATGGAGGTAAGGTTAAACTACCATTTGGGACGGTTAAATTTGTCACCGCAGTGCATAGCTCCGTCCTACCAGATGGAACTTACGGAGGGAACCCTGGAGGATTCGTCATCGAGAGCGATGAAACAAACTTCTACTTCTCAGGCGACACCGCCCTCACCTACGACATGAAGCTCCTAGGAGAGTTGCATGATCTAGACTGGGCAGTCCTCTGTGTAGGGGATAATTTCACAATGGGCTATCAGGACGCCGCAATCTGTGCAGAATGGGTGGGAGTAAAAAAAGTGCTCGGAACACACTTCGACTCATTCCCTATGATCGAGATAGACCATGATGCAGCACGTTCAGCATTTAGTGAAAAAGGAATGACACTCTTTTTACCTCAAGTAGGTGAAGCCATCAATATCTAACAACCATGAAAATAAGAACAGGAATAGGCTACGATGTGCATCAGTTTGCACCAAACAGAAAGTGCATCCTCGGAGGTGTGGACATCCCCTCTGAGCTTGGTCTACTAGGTCACTCAGACGCAGATGTTCTCAGCCATGCCATAGCTGATGCTATTCTCGGATCACTTGGACTACCTGACATCGGTTACTATTTCCCTCCAGATGACATATCCATTGAAGGTATATCATCACTAGAGATCCTCAAAAAATGCCGTGCCTTAGCAGACGAACACGGAGCAGAGATCCAGAACGTGGACTCCGCACTCGTGGCAGAGTTCCCTAAGATCATGCCCCACCTAACGGAAATGAAAGCCAATATCTCATCAGCCCTAGGCATCACGCCTGAGCAAGTAGGCGTAAAGGCTACAACCAATGAGACGATGGGATTTGTAGGTAGAAAAGAAGGCATAGCAGCCATGGCTACGACCTGTGTAGTGATCTCATGAGTAGTATCAATGACCTCCCCCAAGATGAGAAGCCTAGAGAAAAACTAGCTAAGCTTGGAGCTGGCTCACTCAGTGATGCTGAACTCATCGCCATTTTCCTCCGCGTAGGAGTAAAGGGAGAGAGTGCCATAGAAATAGGCAAGCGGCTTCTCACCACCTATGGCGGCCTCAGCCAGATAAGCAGGCTAGAGTTATCAGCTCTACAAAAGGAACACGGTCTCGGCTTAGCAAAAGCTGCCCAGCTCTGTGCGTCATTTGAAATAGCTTCACGGATTGCCAAAGAGTCAGTCATTTCCACTCCCATCAACAATCCAGAAAACATCTATAATGCGATGGTCCCACAACTCAGGAACCAAACCACTGAGAGTCTCCATATAATGCTTGCTGATACTAGGCTCTGCCACATCCGCACCATCATGATTTCTCAAGGAACGGTGAACCAAACTACTTGCCACCCGCGCGATGTTTTACGCCCAGTGATCACAAACCTAGCCTACGGATTTGTCTTAGTCCACAATCACCCCAGCGGCGACCCAAGCCCCAGCCCAGCTGATGATGAGATGACAAAATGCATCATCAAGGCTGCGGAACTCATGCAAGTAAGATTCGTAGATCACGTCATCATCGGCCAATCCATTGACGGAAAAGATCCTTATTATTCGTATCGGGAATCTGGTGATTTGTTTTAGATCTGTCGAATCCGGTGGATCAATTCACCTTCTCAAATCTCCCCGCCTCGCGATTTTTCCTCACATTTCCTGCTGTGAAAATCTCGCCGCTCATGGCGATGTAAACTCCGGGTGGCATGGACTGGAGTGCTCCCATGGCTAAGCCTAAATTAAACACGGCATCTGTAACGCGGAACCTTGCCGGTGAGAGCGCTCCGGTGATGACTATGGTCTTATTCTCAAGACCCATGAGATGCTCAGCAGTCTCACACATCGTGTCTGTGCCATGGGTGATGAGGATCTGATCGTAGCGTGAGTTCTCACAGCGCTCGTGGATGAGGGCACGGTCTGCATCAGTAAGCTCTAGGCTGTCTTTTCTCATCAGAGACTCCAGATCATATTCGGCATGAACCCCTACTTCCTTGAAAATATGCGGGATGGTGGGGTCACCTATTTCATACTCAGAGGTTGCGTCAAAATAGATTTTATCGATTGTGCCGCCAGTAGTGAGAATTTTGATCATTAGCTTTTAGTAAGATTAAGTGATGCGGCAACACTATCTACCGCGTCGAGAAATGATGGGAATTCTGGCACCCATCCTAGCTCTAACATCCTCTCTGTGGAGACGCGTTTGTTAAGACCATTTCTAGGTTCGGAGTCAATAGAGGGAGGCATGGGCAGGGAAAAACTCTCACAGATCGCTGTGTAAGTTTCCTTTAGAGTCAGGTTTGTGGTTTCTGAGACGTTGTAGACACCACGGTAATTTCCTTCTATGAGGAATCGGCAAGCACTCGCTCCATCATGATGGTGGATGTGATTGAGGATACGCTCCCCCTTGCCCTCCATCACTGCTTCGCCAGAGAATAGACGCTGAAGTAAGTATGACTTCGCCACTCCGTAGATCCCCGATAGACGCACGACGGTACCATTAGCATCAAGAATAGCTTGCTCAGCATCTAATAATAGTTTTGCTGTGTCGCTATCAGGTTCTGTTAGAGAATCCTCAGTCACGACTGATCCATCTTTCTGACCATAGACTGAGGTGCTGGATGTGAAGAGGATGTGTGCGTCAGGAAAAAACGCAGCTAAATTCTCACAGCCATTTTTATAGACATTTTTGTAGCTTTTCAGTCTTACCTCTGAAGAAGCTCCCCGCCCTGCTGACGCTGAGGCACAGTGGATAATGTGGGTGGGAAGTGAATCACTAGAGGTAAGTTTTTCTGCTAGTATTTTTACTTGATTAACATCAGAGACATCAACTTTAGTTCCACTAGCGGTAGATCTAGAAGCCACTGTAACCATCCATCCCGTGGATTCAAACTCACGTAAAATTTCCTTTCCCAAATATCCTGGACCGATGAGTAATAGGTGCTGTTTCATTTTCTGTTAGAGTAATAGCTTACTAGTCCTTCAGTCACGGCGTTCACATACTCACGGAATATTGAGGGACGGAGCATCCCATTTGAGTAACGCAGTCCTTCGTAGTCTCCCTGTATAATACGAGCATGTGAGTCTGCGCCGTTCATCAAATAAGGCTCATAGAATACTACCGGGCAGAGGTAAGATCTATTTGCCGCTAGATTTCTCGCCCAGAGGTAAGGATTTTTGTCCACATTGAGAGCTCGGTTAGAATCAGGATCATACTGGTAAGGTTTCAGCCCCGTGTGCGCGGTGAATGCAACTGCAGCGTAGGCACTTAGACGTGCTTCCTCTGGATGAATGCGCTGAAGAACCCGCTGCAACATCGTGAATCTCTGATCATCCTTAGCCACCTCACCATCCATGTATGCACCATTCAGAATCATGTGAAAATGCTCTTCTTGATAAAGCTCTTCGGTCTTACCACCTGCATTGAAATGCAGACAAAGCACGAGATCTGGGCGATATTCATTGTTTACATGCTTCGCACGCTCACGAATCTCTCCGGCACGGTAGAATAATTTCTCACTAGCACGCGTAATAGCCACTGGAGTAGCCCAGAGACCTCCCTTACTCATCTTAGAATAGGCATACTTATGATAATCACTAGGACGCTTTCTATTCACAGGTGCTTGGTATTCCCGCGTGAGCGTCACCTCTGCTCCGAGGGTTTCTAGCTGCTTGGCTAGTAGCTTTGCCACCTTCAAGGTAAGGTTTCCCTCCTTAACAGGTGGCGCATCTTTATGATTAAACTCTCTCTCTTCAATCGCAGCATACTTGCCTCCTATGTGTCCGGGATCGATCACGATCTTCAGTCCGAGTAGTGGCTTCCCCGGATCTTTCACAATGAGTTCATCACGATTCCTCCAGAATTTAAGTGGTCGTTCTTGCTTCGCCTCTGTGGCAAAAAATAGCTCGTAGAGCCGCGCTCCATCTGCTGCTGACATCCGTATCATGGCTGACTCATCTGTAGTCGTGATCCAGTCTTTCCATTTTCCATTAATCGTATAGACCTCTTCTAACTCACGCTCAAAGTCTTCTCTACTAATCGTATACTGGTAGGCGTCTAATTGTTTCCAATCTGGAGCAGAGGCCAAATCAGTTAGATGTTTATTGTAAACCTGAGGTAATGTATCCCCCTGCTTCTCTTCTGAAACATCAATCTCGTCTTCTGCCAGTGCCCCTTCCAGCGCGGTTTTATCACCCTTTGGGATTTTAGACACCTCTGGTGGATTTGCATACTTAATCACATTTTGCATCACAAAGGCTAACACTAGGACTAGAACCACTAGTGTCACTTCAAGTGCATATGATTTTTGTTTCTTTGCTTTCATATATTCTGGTCTCTGATCGATTCCTGTGTTTCTCTCTCTGAGGCGTCTTAGATAGTGCTTCTGATTAGCAGATCATTTCTTTCGTTACAAACTTTATACGACACTCAAACCAAATGCGCATTCTTTTTCTTGGAGATATTGTTGGCGAGCCCGGCAGAAAGGCTGTCATCAGTCAGCTAGCTAACATTAAACGTAAGCACAGCATTGATTTCTCCATCGTAAATGGTGAAAATGCTGCTGGTGGCAGAGGCATCACACCTAAGATAGCGAAGGAACTCTTCGCTGCTGGTGCACAAGTCATCACCACTGGCGACCACGTCTGGGATCAACGCGAGCTACTAGATTACTTGTCAACGGAACCAAAAATCCTCCGCCCTATCAACTACCCATCAGGAACTCCAGGAAATGGATCGGTAGTTCTTAATTCAGAATTTGGCAAAATAGCGGTGATCAATGCTCAGGGCAGAACCTTCATGAATCCTCCGCTGGAGAATCCTTTTACTGATGTGGAGGAAGAAGTGAAGCGGCTCGCTGATGAGGGAGTGAAGATCATTTTCTTAGATTTCCACGCGGAGACTACCAGCGAAAGCATCGCGATGGGCTTTCATCTTGATGGCAATGTCTCCGCTGTCGTAGGAACACACACACATGTGCAAACTGCAGATGAGCGCATCCTTCCTGAAGGCACTGCTCACCTTACCGATGCTGGCATGTGTGGTCCTGAAATCTCTGTGCTAGGAAGAAATGTGGAAAGTGTGGTCTGGAGATTTAAAACAGGCTTACCAACTAGATTTCCCGTGGCTAAAGGCCCAGTGAGACTCTGCGGAATGATCGTGGACATCGATCCTGAGACTGGCCGCGCAAAACATGTAGAGCGCTTCAATCAGCTACTGACTCCTAGTGAAATGAGCTAAAGCAAGATAGTCTCATAATATTTACTAATAATCTCTTTATTTTATCAGATATTGCCGCACATTAGTGAGGTAATACAACTCAGCCAAAACTACTATTTCATCATGAAGATCATAACCACTCTATCTGCTCTCCTCGGCATCAGCTTATTGACAACAACCCTCGCCCCCGTAGCAAACGCCAAGCCGCGTAAGGTTAATGGAATTGCAGCAATTGCCAACGGCAGAGTGGTCACCATAAACGAAGTCGCCTTCATGCTCGCTCCTATCCGAGCACGTCTCGCGATAAAGCACCCACGTATGGGCGCCACTTTTAATGCTGAGCTGGCTAAGAGTAAGAAGAAGATTTTAGATGAGCTCATCGACCGTCAGCTGATCATCCATGAGTTCAATGAGCTCGGGGCGCAGATCCCAGATCACGCGATCAAGGCAGATATCAAACGACAGATCGACAGGACTTATAATGGCAACGAGAAAAAATTTCGCGAGCAGCTTAGCAAGTCCAACCTTTCCTACACCAAGTATGTGCAACTCACTAAAGACAAATTAATCGGTCAGGCGATGCGTGCTCAGCACTTCAACGACCCCACGCCAGCTACACAGAGCGAACTCATGGCGGAGTATAATAAACACAAGCGCGATATGCGCGACCGCTCGAAAGATCAGATCAACTTTGAGAAAATCTACATACCAGTCACTAATGATGATGATCTTTTAGCGACACCCGAGACTCAGAAAGAGTTCGCAGAAGACCTAGTCAAGCAGATCAAGAAGGGGGCTAACTTCGCAGCACTCGCTAAAGAACACTCTACAGATGCCTTTGCCGATCAAGGCGGAAAGCAGACGAACGTCAAACGCTCAGACCTCCGCCCAGATGTCAGCTTCGCACTATTCACAGAGCCAGTAGGAACCGTAATCGGACCTATTCAGCTAGACGCGAATGGCTACCAGATCATCCGTGTGACGCGCAAGATCGATGGCCCCTACCCTGGACTTTCGAAAGTCAAGAAAGACATGGAACAGGCAGTCCAAAACAGAAAGTCATCTGTTAGATTCAACCGCTACCTCGACAGACTAAGAAAAAAGGCGCTGATTAAGTATAAGTAATCTAGCGCGTTCTTCGTTTATCTCCAGTTATCTCTCAGACCTGCAGTGCGGTTGAATACCATTTTCTCACTCGCTACGTGATCTTCACTATCAGTGCAGAAATAACCTACACGCTCAAATTGGCATTTGTAACCAGCTTCGACACCCGCTAGAGCTGGCTCCAGTTTTGCTCCGCTGATGATACGGAGTGAGCCTTCATTGAGAACACTCATGAATCCACCTTCCGCTGCATCAGGATTCTCATCTTTGAACAAGCGGTCGTAGATCCGCACCTCTGCGTCTACTGCATGCTTGGCGCTCACCCAGTGGATCGCTGCCTTACACTTGATTCCTTCTGGTGCGTTCTGCCCGATGGTATCTGGGATGTACTCCACCTGCACTTCGCTAACATTTCCATCCGCGTCATGGCTGTGGCTTAGATGCTTGACTATATAGCCTCCGCGCAATCTAACAGCTCGCTCAGGGCCCAGGCGGAAATATTTCTTTGGAGGTTCTTCCATGAAGTCATCCCGCTCGATGTAAAATTCTTTGTTCAGCGGCACTTCACGCGTCCCTGCACCTTCATTCTCAGGATTATTATTACAGATCATCTGCTCTTCACGCTCAGTATCCCAGTTAGAAATCACCACTTTCAGCGGATCTATCACAGCCATTCTTCGGTCCACGACCTTGTTCAGATCATTTCTCACCTCAGCCTCTAGAATAGAGAAATCCGTCACTGAATTCACCTTCGTCACCCCACCGCGAGCGATGAATGCACGCACTGCCTCCGGAGTATATCCCCTTCTGCGCATCCCTGAGAGAGTAGGCATCCGCGGGTCATCCCAGCCAGATACTACCTCATCTTCCACTAACTGTAGCAGCTTGCGCTTGCTCATCACGGTGTAGGATATATTCAGTCTTGAGAATTCTATCTGCCTTGGAGTCGCTG
>CALFBV010000099.1 GCA_937951395.1 uncultured Rubritalea sp. | reverse complement strand
AGCCTAACACATGTCAACCAACAGTATCAATAGGTGCTACGTTAACCGCTTACTAAATAAGAACGGATACTTTCACTAATAAATTTATACAATCAGCTTAGATAAGACTAGCACAAGCCCCCCAAGAATCACCCCTGCCATGGCGAAGGCTATCCAACGGTCTTGCATAAGGATCGCTGGTCTATGAGGAGACTTAGATGTCGGAAATACGATGAACGCATAACCAATCCCTGCAATGAGTCCTCCAGCGTGTGCTGCATTGTCGATAAACTGGAAGCCTAGTATCCCCATTAAGACGGTGACAATGACACCTGCCAGTAGTCTCCTGCGAGATGACTTTGGTACCAGCCTAGTATGCATGGTCTCGAAAACTAACAAAAAACCTAGCAGCCCCATAATTCCCCCACTTGCACCCACGCTAGGCGATGCTAGAAAATAACTGGTGGCGAGACCACCCACTAGAGCTGAGCCGAACATGACGATCACTACGTGCGGCCATCTGGCGAGCAGCTCTACCCTTCTTCCTAGGAAAAGAATAGCTGCGGCATTCATCACCCAATGGAGAAGATTTCCATGCAAAAATGGTGCGGTGAGAAACCTCCACCATTCCACATTACCTTGTTTGAGCAGTCCAGCTCGTCCAACGCTGTGTGCAGACCAGTCTAAGCCTCGTTCTATAAATAGTTGCGCTAAACCAGAGGCTATTATCATAGCGAGCAGGAAGTAGGTAGCGGGAACTTTCTGACGAGATAGCCAGCTATCAAACCTGGATTCATCCGCCTCAGCTTGCCATTCTTCATCATTACTTGGCTTACCTTTCCTGAGAGTTTTCCAGCCTTCGTAGAGCGGCAGCAGCCCGAACATCAATAGTAATATCCCGCTGATTCCTAATGATGGAGAAAGTAGGGCTCTAGCTAAATGGCCACCACTATTGGTGTAGCCTACGTAGAGGTAATAGAGCGTTACCGCTCCGAATAACCAGCACATGCGCTTACCGTTATCGAGATCAATCTCAGCCCAGTGACTGCGTCTCTTCCATATAGCGTCTCTCAGCTCAGGTAGGTCCTCGGGAGCCTGGAGCCTCTCTTTACCTGGAGTCCAGATGAGGTCTACGCTACTTCTTGTTTTATTAATTTTCGCATTGAGATCATCAATACTTTCAGCAGCTACTTCGTTAGATTTCGTATCCAAGAAACCAAAAGCACCAGATACTGGCTTAGGAGGAAATGCATCCTCTCTTGCCCATACTGGTGCGCGTTGTTCCTTGGCCATGATGGCTATCTTGGTCTAAATTTTGGTCACTCTGTGAAATTATTGCTCAGGAGTAGTTGCCTCAGGTGCTGGAACTTCAGCTGGCGTTCCTTCAGCTTCAGCACTGATATCCGTATCGTCAGCTAATCCCTCTGCAACCGCTGCTGCTGCTTCTGCATTATCTTCTACTGCTGTAACACCGTTTTTCTCTAGCTCCTCAGAAATAGATGCGTCGCGGGACTTGGTTCCTACCAAAATAGAAAGAACAAGTGTGATGATGAAAAGTAGTGTCGCGAGATAAACAGTTCCTTTCTGGAGGACATCTGTGGTGCGGGCACCGAAAGCTTGATCAGTCATCCCGCCACCAAAGGCAGCTCCTAGACCTTCTTGCTTAGGGCGTTGCATTAGCACTACTAGGCATAAAAGTAGGCATACTGCCACATGCACTACGAGTAGTACGTTAGTAATGGTAGAGTTCCAACCGGCTGTTTCTGCTAAAATTGTCATGAGCGCAGGAACATGATAGTAATTTAGCCACTTGTAAAGCCATCATTTGGGCTAAAATGAGGTTTTTTCTGGCTCTACAGAAGATCTCTCCCATCTGTTTATCTCAGAAATTTCCAAGTGGTGACATTTCAAGCTCAATCTCCGAGACTACTTCGAACATGTCCTTGAAAATTTAGCAACCCAGCAAGCAGAGGATTTAACCCCAGCGAAAGTTGCCAAGCTCTGGAAAAAATTAGAAGCCGCCTAGGCCAAATTTAAGACGCTTACATTAATACAAAACGGATTCAATCAATGATTGAATCCGCTAGTTTCTTACTATCGTGAAGGTCTTAGTTCGCCGCTGTCTTTATAGAGATAGCTTCAGCAGCTGCATTCGCTTTTTCAGATTCTGCTTTTGATTCATCACTACGTCCATCATGGAACGTATTGAATGATTTTTGAGACTCTACAGTCATCACAGTGACCATGTTTGCGTGACCTGAGCCACAGAGCTGACCACAGATAACTGATGTCTCTAGCTCTTCAATAGGTGTGAACCACATTGGAATGTCTTTTCCTGGGATAGCATCCTGCTGGATACGCATCGGAACGATTGAGAAGTTATGGATTACGTCAGTGGATGTTACCTGTAGGATCACTGGTCTATCGACTGGGATTCTTAGCTTGTCTGATGTGAAATCATCGAAACCATTAGGATCATCTTTCACCATACATGGATCACCTTTTGCTGTGACGAGTGAGCGGTCAATAAAACCAAACTTACCATCTTTGCCTGCATAGTGGAAATTCCAGTTAAACTGATAGCCGATCGCTCTGACACGAACCGGGTTCTCAGTGAGGACGCGGTCGAAGTCATCTGTTCTGTCACTCCATAGTGGCAGTGCGAAACCGAGTAGAAGCACTGCCTCCACGATGACTACACCTACTTCTAGGTGAGTAGAAAGGTGACTCTCCACACCGTAGTAGGAAGCTTTAGGATTATTCTTTTTGCGAAATGTCACGAGAGAAACGAGGAAGAAAAGTGTCCAGCCGATGAAGAGCGCTATCATGAACCAAGTGACAACATCGATCAAGTGACCCACGTCATCGCCGTGTTCTGAGTAGTTCTTAGGAAGTCCCATCCACTCCGCTGGTGAAAAGGCTATGGTATTAAATATGTTCTGAATAAACATGGTGATCTATTATTTTTTAGAGTTGTAAGCTGTTAGAAATGGGTCGTCGTATTGATGGTCAGCTAGCGCCTTCTGACGCTTAGCGATGCGAATGATAAAGAAGCCTATCATCGCTAACACAGGGATGATGATGCAGAGCATCACGATGATCGCCCAGCCAGCAGCATCTTTACCACCGTGCGTGAAAGCACCGCGGCAAGCTTGGCATGCCAGATGAAGATTAGAGGTGAGTTGATGGAACATTTGCATAATTGTTATTTTTAGCTAAAGTTACTGGCAGATTTCTTATAGAATCTCACTGCGTAGATAGGCAGTATGACTGCCGCTACTGCACATGAGTAGCCTAGAATCTTCAGAGCTATGTCTTGAGTATCCCTTTCGATATACAGCGACCATACAGCCACTGCTAAACAAAATAGCGTAACGACGGTGATGAAGATCATATGGAATGCTCTGAGTGACATATTCTGATTTCTATTCTGTGATTAAATGATTATTCTCCTACGCCTTTTGGAAGAAGAGCGTCAAAAGTGATAGGGTCCATAAATGCGAGGGCGAAGAGTAAGATCAGCGCAACACCAAAGAATAGCGCTCCAAAGAAGATCCAATAGATCGCCTTTTTCTCGTGATTAAGGTGCATGAAGATAACTGCTACGAGACTTGCCTTAAATGTGGCAATACAGAGACCGATAACGGCATCATAGGCATCAAACCCGTGACCACCGAAGTCTAGTGCGGGAATAGTAGCTACTGCCACAGTTATACCGGTAAAGATGAACAGGAGTAGTCCAATAAATCTGTAGAGCTTGACTGATTTTTTAATTGCTTCTGGTGAGTCGGCCATATCTTAAATTGTATTATTGATGATGTTTAAATAGTGAAAATTACATGAGGTAGAAGATCGGGAAAGCGAAAATCCATACAAGGTCAACGAAGTGCCAGAATAGGCCACCAACTTCCACTCGATTTGCCAACCACTCAGGATTCGCAAGATACATCTTGCGTCCGAAGAATAGGTAATAGGCTAGAACGAGAGCACCACCGATAACGTGTAATCCGTGAAGACCAGTGATCGTGAAGTAGATCGCATAGTAGTTGTTCATCTTAGGCGAGAATACTGACTCAAATTTCACATCATGTCTCGCTACATTAAGCAGTGGGAAACTGTCATGGAACTTCTTATGGTTCGCTCCTGTAAATCCAGCGATCATGCCTGGCTCATTCTCCTTCACTTCTTCGAGTGAAGTCACGTTATAGTCGAGCTCTTTGTAGGCTACCATTTGCTTCCAAGTGATGCGGTACATGTCCAAGTCAGTTGGAACTCGATTTGGCTGATCATCTTCATCTAAATCGTAGTCTTCTTTTAGCTTGGCTGCGAACAGTGAACGCCATTGCTTATGCGCTCCCCATAATTTCCTAATCTGTGCTGCTCCCTCACTGTCACCAAGATTTGCATACCAGTCTTCGATCATTCCATCGATCTTCTCTTGGCTGTATTTACGGTCACGCGCCTTCATGACAAGATGTCTATGATCTACGGCATCAACATCTATTTCCATACCAGAGTCCCCTGCTACTCCGACAATAGCTGTCTTATCTAATAGTGAAATGGTGGTGTCTTCGCCTTCTTTAGGAGATGACATTCTGCCCCATGATGGCTTGATTTTGATTAGCGCATTATCGACCTTGATCTTAAATAAACTGGTGTTTGCCACGATCGTTCCAAAGTCTTCTCTCTCGAGAATCAATGAATTTTCTTCATTAACTGCATCCTTCTTAGCTTGGTCATACTGAGTGAGATCTCGCACGGCATTAAATCTTCCGCCTTCATTAGACTTCACATTCTTCCATGACTGCCTACCAGCAGACTCTCTCACCTGCTCATTATGCATTCTCGTTTCGATGAATGATTGCTTGGCTTTTGCGAGAATGTAACGAAGTGACCCTTCAGTCTCATCATCACCTTCAAGGTCGATAACATCGCCTGCTTTGATAAGTGGCTTCTGGATCAACTTGTCGTCCTCGAACACATTTAGCACCACATCTTTTGCAGCTGTGGCTTTCTTATCTCCGATGCGCGCGGTGATCTCATCTAAATAAGGATCATAATAGCTTCCTAGATCAAAGTTGATCTCATTGGCATTCACTACATAGAAATTTCCGCCGTGACCGTGGTCTTCAGGATGCAAGTGCCCTTCGATGTTGGTCCAGTCATTATACTGGATTGATTGGTGAGTTAGCTTTGCTTTATATTCAAATCCCTTTAACACCATGAAGACCGCCGCACACAAGATAGTGAAGCTCATGTAGCCTTTAAACGCGCCCCACTTACGTAATTTGAGAGATGCCCATGCAAATACCACTGTCACGGAAGAGGCGATCAGGATGAATGTGTTTACTAAACCTGGCAGTACTGGAAGCACACGCTCAGGCCATGGATAGTCTGCATAGATTCTCAAGAAGATGTATGAGGAGAATAGTCCCCCGAATAGCATCACCTCAGAAGCCAAAAACAGCCAGATCGCGATTTTTGAGTTGTTCAGACCCGTATCTTTACGGGCATTTACGATATATGGAATTTCCATGTCTAGTGAATGGTGTGGATGTTGATTTTGAAATTAGTGAGTATTAAAAGTCTTAACTGTATGAGAAGTATTAGTGGTCAGACTTAGGTTTGATGCCATCGTCGAGGTCAGAAGATGTAGCTTCTACTGGCTCCTTCCACTGTGGGTAGAAATCCTCCTCGATGTCTGGGCGGCTATATTCGTATGGACCGCGGTATACAGCTACATCGAATGTGAAGTTACCATGTCCCGGAGGTGTAGGTGTAGCCCACTCAAGAGTAGTCGCATCCCATGGGTTATCATTTTCCACCTTCTTACCTGTTTTCCAGGCAGTGAATAGGTTGATAATGAATGGAATCTGTGCCGCAGCGAGACAGAATACGGAAACAGACATAAGCTGGTTTAATCCGATCCATTCTCTGACTGTCTGACCGAAAACGTTAGCTGAATCTTCGCTCACAAGGTATCCATCACCACCATTATACCAGCGACGGTGGAAACCTGCCATTCCTTGCAGAAGCATTGGGAAGAATACGAGGTTGATGAAGATAAGTGATGGCCAGAAGTGGAGATGACCGAGAGTTTTGTTCATGTAGCGGCCATACATTTTCGGATACCAGTAGTAGATACCAGCGAAGAGTCCGAAGAGGATACCAGGTGCTACTACATAGTGAAAGTGTCCGATGACGTAGTAGGTATCGTGAAGGTGAAGATCTACTAGGTTGAACGCTAGTGGTAATCCGGTGAGACCACCGATGCCGAACATCGGTAGGAAGGCACAGGCCCACATCATCGGCATGGTGAATCTGATCGACCCGCCCCAGAGTGAGATCAGCATCGCGGTGATGATGACTACAGAAGGAACCGAGATTAGAACAGTCGTCACCTGGAAGAAGGTAGAAACTGAGCTACCCATACCAGTGAGATACATGTGGTGAGCCCATACGATGAAGGATAGGAAACCGAGTGTGATCACAGCATAGACCATGGACTTATAGCCCCAGAGTGGTTTACGTGTGTTCGTAGGAATGATTTCTGCCACACAAGCAATGGACGGCAATAGCAGAACATACACCTCTGGGTGACCTAGGAACCAGAATAGGTGCTGGTAGAGTAGCGGAGAACCACCACCTGCATAGTCAGCAGCACCAGCGTCTGTGTAGAGACCAGTAGGCTGGAAGAATGATGAGCCGAATGATCTGTCAACCAACTGCATGATACCCGCTACTTCAAGTGGTGGGAATGCGAGCAGGAGAAGGAACGCAGTCACAAGCATCGCCCATACTAAGAATGGAAGACGCATCCAAGTCATCCCCTTACAGCGAAGGTTGATGATGGTTGTGATGAAGTTCACCGAACCCAGCAAGGACGAGGAGATTAGAAAGACCAGTCCCAGCAGCCATTGCGTCTGTCCCGTGAAGAACTGATTCGGATGCTGCGAGTCTGCGAATGAGGAGAGCGGTGGATAGTTCGTCCAGCCAGATTTAGCGGAGCCAGACTCAAGGAAGAATGATCCACACATCATGATGCCACCTACCGCATAGAGCCAGTAAGAAGCACAGTTTAGCTTAGGGAAAGCCATGTCCGGAGCACCGATCTGGAGCGGAGTCACGTAGTTACCAAAGGCACCAAAGCCGAGCGGTACCACACCGAGGAAAACCATGATTGTTCCGTGCATCGCACCGAACATGTTGTATGTCTCACCCTCTACTTTACCAGCAGTAAGCCATCTAGCTTTCCACTCATCAGTGAATACCCAGCTCATCCAGCTTGGGACAGGCTCTTGCGGATAGGCGATACTCCAGCGCATCATCATCATCAGGAAGAATCCGAAGAGGAGGAAGAGTAAGGCTGTAAGGCCGTATTGCAGACCGATCATTTTGTGGTCTGTAGAGAAGATGTATTTCTGCCAGAATGGCGGATTGTGGTGATCGTGATGGTCGTCAGCGCTCATAGGTTATGAATTGTAAAAAGTGAAAGTGTGTGTTGTTGGTTAAATCGTATGTATAATATTACTCTGGGACGATGACCTCTCCGGTCTTCTTATTGATAATTGTTCCTGGCTCGAAGAGATCACCTGTAATCTCAACTTTTCTGAATTTATCAAGATCTGCAGCGGTGCAGTTTCCTCCAGTCCACTCAGCATTGATCGCCTTGACTTGATCCATCTGCTCAGGGGTATAAATTTTACCAACCTTGTTACCAAAGCTGTTCTGCAAGTAGTAAACGAGGGCGGCCATCTCTAGGTTG
>CALFBV010000098.1 GCA_937951395.1 uncultured Rubritalea sp. | reverse complement strand
GTCATATACTGGGCCGTTGTCGCTAGAGAAGATGACGATAGTGTTGTCGGTGAAGCCGTTGTCATCGAGTGACTTGATGATTTCGCCAGCAGCCCAGTCGAACTGAACCATAGCATCGCCACGGAAGCTAAGCTTTGATTTGCCCTTGAATCTTGGGTGTGGTGCGCGTGGGACGTGGATGTCCTGTGAGGCGAAGTAGAGGAAGAACGGCTGATCTTTCGTGCGCGATGAGATGTATTTTTTAGTCTGTTTGATGAATTCATCCGCCATGGTCTCATCATCCCAGAGGGCAGATTTTCCACCATATTGTTTTCCTATTCTACCGATGCCGTTTATCACAGAGTTATTATGACCGTGCGTACTTTTGTAGTAAGTCATGGCATCTGGTGTTTTTTTCGCATTTGGATACTCGGTGCAGGTGACGCCATCCGGCTTTTTGCCTACGAAGAGTGGGTCATTAGGGTCGAGCCCAACTACGCGGTGATTTTCTAGGTAGACACACGGGACGCGGTCATTGGTGGAGGGGAGAAGGAATGAATAATCGAATCCTAGTTCGATTGGTCCAGGCTTAACATCGCCATTCCAGTCTACAGGAGTTTTGCCATCGCCTAAGCCTAGATGCCACTTACCGATGACTGCAGTCTGGTAGCCTGCTTTTTTAAATAGCTGTGGCAGGGTGAACATACTTGGCTTAATGGACATCGCTGCATTTGGTGCGAGGACACGGACATTATGACGGAAGGCATGAATGCCTGTTAGCATGGAGAAACGAGAAGGTGTGCAAGTGGCAGCAGAACAGTGACCATCAGTGAACATGAGTCCATCTTTCGCCATCTGGTCTAGATTTGGTGTCGGAATAAGTTTCGCTCCATAAGCGCCTACATCACCGTAGCCTACGTCATCTGCATAGATGATGACTACGTTTGGGTGGTTACTTTTTTGAGCGGTGGAGACTAATCCACCGAGGCAGATGAGTGCGGAGATGATGCTAACTGATTTATTCATGGTAATAGTTTCAGCTAGCAGTAGGTACTATGCAATATTTATTTTCGCGGGCTAAATCCAGGGCTATCAAACTAGGGGTAAATGTCTTTTAAACCGCTGATCTGCTGATTTCAAACTGATTTTATGTCTTCTGTATTCAATAATTGAGGTTTCAATGTTCTAGATCGACTCAATTTTCTCTAAACGGTCTAACAAGCAACAAAAAATCAGCGTAATCAGCGGTCAATATTTTTACTATCCTCCCTGAGCTTGATCGCTCTGATGCTATAGCCAAGACAAGATATATGGATTATTTACCAGTGTCCTTTTTATTCTCAAGCTTGAGCTTTTTCATCTTAGGCTCAATGACTGCCTGGCAGTAGGGATTCTTATTTTTATTCAGGCGGTAGTAGTCTTGATGATATACTTCTGCGGGATGAAACGTTCCTGCCTTCTTGATGCTAGTGGCGATGGGCTTATCAAATTCCTTTTGCGCTTCTTTTCTAGAGGCGGTGGCGAGTTTCAGTTGTTCTTTCGTGTGGCAAAATATTGCAGATAGATATTGTGGTCCTCGGTCTCCACCTTGTCCATCTGCCTGGGTGGGGTCATGGGCTTTCCAGAACCATTGGAGGATGGTTTCGGTGGAGATTTTCTTTGGATCATAGACGATGTGAACGACTTCTATCTCACCTGTGTTCTTGCGGATTACGTCTTCGTAAGTAGGTTTAGGGTTAGTGCCTCCCATGTAACCTGAGGTGGCAGAGATTACTCCGTCGAGTCTGTTGTAAACGGCTTCCACACACCAGAAACATCCTGCTCCGAGTGTGATCTGCTGGTGACCTTCTGCCACTAGGGGCATGGCTGCGGGTTTTCTTTCTTCTTCGGACATAGCTTTGTTTTGAGTGAATAGGATCATGGTTCCTGTGATTGCCAAGATGGTGATACATGCTTTTTTGAATGTTTTCATATGCTTTTAATTTCCTATTTTTTGGTTACACAGGTAGGAGTGATTTAGAGGCGATTATATTCCCGCATTGCTGTGGGGAGAAATGCGCGTAGTGCGTTGATACGTGTGGTGTCGAGCGGGTGAGTGCGGAGGAACTCTGGTTTAGAGCCACTTCCTTTGGAGCGATTGTAGTCAGCGAATCTCTGCCACATGGCTACTGCTTCATTCGGGTTGTAGCCAGCTTTAGCCATGTAAATGGTGCCTATCTGGTCTGCTTCTAGCTCTGCCTTGCGAGAGTGGGGAAGTGCGAATCCGATCGTGGCGCCTGTACCGTAGAGTGTGCCAAGGGTGGCTCGACTAGTGTCACTAGCTCCTCCGCGTTTAGCAATCTGGTCTAGCACGAGTCCACCGAGAGTTAGCCCTGTAGCTTGAGTCTTGCGTGAGCCTGCGTGGTTGCGCGTGACGTGGGAGATTTCATGACCGAGCACTGCTGCGAGTCCGCCATCTGTCTTCGTGATAGGGAAAAGACCTGTATGCACACCTACTTTCCCACCAGGCAGCGCAAAGGCATTAGGTGTGGGATCTTCAAACACGACAAATTCCCAGCGAGCACCTGGCATGTTGATTGTTTGCTTAAGTCTAGCTGCTACGCGTTGCATCTGTGCATTGTAGGTCGAGTTAGAGGAAATACGTTTCTTCTTCTTCATTGCTTCAAACTGCTGCACACCTTGTTGGAGCAGGGTGTTGCTAGCTCGGACAGTGTTGATCTGACCATTGTCAGACAGAGCTGGTCCGGCAGTGGGCGCACAGCTAGATAGGTGAAGTGTGATTGCTGTTACGGGGAGTAAAATGAGATTCTTCATGTGCTAAAATATACACTATGGTTTCTAAGGTAGCAACTTTCTGAATGAATAATTCTTCTTAGCCCTGATCCAGAAATCTACGTTTGAGGTGTGCTAGGTGGTATTCTGCGTTTGTGGTCTCACCAGTGGCTTTTTTCATGAGGTCTTGTGGGTGGTATGTGGAGCCGTGTGCATGGATGTTTTCGCGCATCCAGCTGAGGAGTGGAGCGTAGTCTGCTTTATCAAATGCTTCTCTAACAGAGCTATCCTTCGTAGCGGTGTGGAAAAGTTGTGATGCGTTTAAATTTCCTAATGAATAGGTGGAAAAATATCCCATGCCTCCCATTGCCCAGTGGATGTCTTGGAGGCAGCCTAATGTGTCTGTCTCTGGCTGTATCCCGAACATGCTCTGGAAGCTTTCATTCCAGGCTGCGGGGATGTCTGCAATGGCTATTTCACCATTGAGAATTTGTCTTTCTAGAGCAAAGCGGAGTAGTATATGGAGGTCATAGGTGGCTTCATCTGCATCCACTCTGATGAGTGAATACTTGGCTTGATTAATGGTTTGGAGAAATTCATCAACAGTCCAGTCTAGCATCTGGGGGAAGAGTTCTTGGGCGCGGGGGAACCACTTATTCCAGAAGCCGCGTGAGCGCCCTACGTGAGCTTCCCAGAGGAGGGATTGGGACTCATGAATGCCTAGTGAAACGGCGTTTCCGCTAGGTAGCCCGAAGTCATCTGCGGGCAGTCCCTGCTCGTAGAGGCCGTGGCCTGTTTCGTGCATCACGCCGAAGAGTGAGGATGTGAAGTCATGAGAGTAATAGCGAGTGGTGAGGCGGATGTCTTGTGGTCCGAGTGTGGTGCAGAACGGGTGGGTGGTGGTGTCTATTCTGCCAGCTTCAAAGTCGAATCCGATCGAGGCTGCGACTTCTTGGTTGAGTGTTTGCTGAGCTGCGATGGGGAAGTCTCCTTCAAAGTTGCGGGCGGGGTTGGCAAGTGACTGCTCTACAGCTAGTCGGGCGGTCTCGATAATCTGCGGACGGAAGGTCTCGAAAATTTTTGCCACATCTGATGTCTTTGCGCCGCGCTCGTAGCAGCCTAGCAGTGCGTCATAGGGTTCGTCTTGGTAGCCCCAGAGTTCTGCTTTTTCTTTGGCTATATCTATGAGCTTTTCGAGCTGTGGAGCGAAGATGTGAAATTCATTTTTATCCCGTGCTTCTGCCCAGGAAGCTTGGCCGAGGGAGCTTGCTTGTGATGACCGCTCTACGAGTTCTTGTGGTAGCTTGTTAGATTTATCGAAGCCGTGTCTCCACTCGCGGAGGTTTGCTGATTCTGTTAGGTTGTTAGAGCCTGCTTGCTCAGCGGCTTCGAGCTTGGCTTGAAAATCCTTACCTGTAGCCATGGCGTGGATTTTCCCAGAGAGACAGGAGAGCTGCTCTGCTCTGTGGCTGAGAGCCTTCTTGGGTAGGTAGGTTTCCTGATCCCATCCCAGGCATGAGGCAGCGCTTCCTAGCAATGCGATTTCTTTGTTGAGCGAGACGAGTTCTTGATAAGCGTTATTCATGGATTAGTGAATTAGCAGTTTGCTAAGCATGTCTCAAGTCAATAGGCGACGAAAGAAGTAAAGCAGGGAGGAGAGAAGTAAGGTGTTAGAGAAACTATAGAGCTATCTCTTCTCGATAGCTATGATCGTAATGTCGTCCATTTGGTGGTAGCCATTTACAAATTTCTTGAGGTCCTTACTGAGCTCGGTGACGATGTGCTCGGAGCCTCCTTGAGCGGCTGATTTAAATGCTTTTGCCATTCGCTCTTTGCCGTATTCGTCTTGCTGTGGGTTCATCGCCTCAGTCACACCATCGGTGTAGAGTAGGAGGCAGTCGCCTGATTCTAGCTGGACGTTATGGAGCTTGGTCACACGGGAGAAGACATCCCCATCGTCCAGTCCTATGGCGAGTCCTGGTGGCTTGATCCATTCTAAGTCTTTATTTTTTCGCACAAGCGGAGCTTTATCATGTCCAGCGCAAACCATCTGGATGCTACCGTCTTGATCATTGAGAAGATAGAGTGCTAGGCTGATGAACATGTCTTCTCGTATGTCTGCGAAGATCTGTTTATTAACGCGCGAGAGAGCTTCTAGTGGGTCTTGCTCACGGAGTAGCTCAGAGCGGAGTGCACTGCGGCACATAGCCATCAAGAGACCCGCTGCCACACCTTTACCTGTGACATCTGCGATGACTATGGCGGTGATGCCATTTTCTAAAGGGATGTAGTCAAAGTAATCCCCACTGATGATACGAGCAGGGGAGTTAGTGCCCGTGATGCGGTAGCCTGGGATGTCTGGATCTGAGCTCGGAAGGAGCACGCTTTGAACATCTCTGGCTATTCTTAGCTCGCTTTCAAATTTTCGTTTCTCGTTTGCTTCGTGATGGATCTGTGCATTGCCGAGGGCAAAGGCAGACTGCTCACTAAGGGACTGAAATAGCTTAAATTCATTCTGAGAAAACGCTCTGCCTGCTCTATCTCTGGTAATGATAAGTAGACCTATGTCGCTGCCGCCATAGCTCATGGGGGCGATAAGTGCTGAGATGTCCTCATCGAAATGCACGAAGGCATCACGAAAGGCTTCATGGTTTTTCACATCGGGCACATACTGGGCGACTCCGCTGCTGAGCACGCTGCCTAGCATGCCTTCATCCGCTGGGATCTTGCTGAGACGGATGGCGCTCTTGATTGCTTTTGGGTTGAGCTTAGATTTCTCTCTGGCTTCCACTGGGAGGCCGATGAGTTGTGGGCAATTCTCGCTGAGATAAGAGGGGAGTAAGTAGCGCTTACGGCTATCTAGTAGGTAGATGGCGCCGCCTACCGCGTCCACTACCGTGACTAGACCATCCACTATTTCACGGTGAAGTTTTACCTCAGAGTGGTCTTCCTCTATCGCTTGTCCTAGAGTGTGGAGGAAGGTAAACATTCTGTTCTCCTCGCCCTCGATGATGTCTTTCTCATCCTTCGTTTCTTGAAGAGTCTGGCGGGTCTTTCTCCATAGTATGAAGAGATACAAGATGACGAAGAGCCCTAAAACTCCAATGAGGAAATTAATCAGTGAAACGTCCTCTATGAGGGTATCAACATTTAGCGATAGTAAAATGGTCATTCAAGCTGGTCTTATTCTATCGCAATCATCTTCTTAAACTAGTTAGGAGCCTTGCTTGCTCTCTTGGCTGCGGTTTTCTAGCTCGGCCTCTAGGACATCTAGAACAGTAGAGAATTTCTCATCATTGCTTTCATCCGCCTCACAAAGGAGCTTATGAGCATCGAATACATGTTGGGTTTTATCCACTTCATTTGTCACTGTATTTACTTTCAGTGAGTCACGTATACTGGTGGTGTCTGCCTGCCAAGCGGCATCTTTTGGTTCTATTTCTAGTAGCATGCTGAGTCCGAGATCTTCTAGAGAATTTCTATTTTTCTCGTTCGCGCCAGTTACTTGGAGGACTCCGTCAGGAAGCTTTGCTATCCTCATAGCGATACCTGCCATGGTGCCCATAAATGTGGAGTCCATACCTGTGCACGTCTCTAAGTCCACCACCACGCAGTGTCTACCAGCGGCGACTTGAGTTTCTGCCCATTGTTTCATTTGGGGGCTATTGGCAAATGATCCTTTGCCTTCACATCGGACCCACGAGAAACCGTCGAATTTTCCGACCAGAATTTGATTTTGAATACTCACTGCTTTGCTAAGCTGGTGTTCGTTTAAAGATTTCAGGATCATAACCTAACAATGGGTGTCGTCAATAATGAAAGAAGATAATTTAGCACAAAATAAATCTCTGTGCGCTATCTAACTATTTAGATGGTAAATGAGCTGAAATAGTCACAAAATAATCTCAATTTAGAAGCGATATTCGATAGCTGTCATGTATCTTAGATCATTATGTTTTCTCCCCGCCGCTGGTGACGCTTCATACTGATCCTGGACGTAGAGTTTGAGAGAGACTCTATCGGTAAGAATGGTTTCGATGCCTATTTCGCCATAGATCCAATAGTTCTCCATCTGGTCGATAGGGGAGAAAATGGAGAAGGTTTCATAGATTCTAGTTTTTTCATTGAGCTTAAATTCAGAATGCACACCCACATAGAAGTTTACACTCTGGGAACTCTCATCACTGATTGTCTGGCTCGAGAAACCAAAGCCTATTTCTGGGGCGAGCCACTTTTTCTCATCCTTGATAAGGAAAACACCTTCGAGAAGGGTGGCCCCCATACGATGGGAAATATCTGCCAGCTCGTCCTTGCGGTAGTCTACCCTAGTTCCTGTATAATAGTCGCTACTGTTGACTCTTTTCCATGATGCATTAGCAAGGATCTCATCTTTGTTGACATTACCGCTGTCTTTTCCGTAGGCGTAGGAAAACTTCGCGAAATATTCATTTTGCCCGCGCTTCTTGTCCAGCGTGAAACCAGCAGCGATGAGTGAACTCTCACTATTCTCCTGTGAGACACTGGCTCCAAAATGCACGGTGCTCTTCCAGCCATGATCTTGAAGCAGAGTCCAGATCTTGAGCGGATCAGTATGTTTCTTAGATTTCTCAATTGAGTCTAATCTAGAGACGGCAGTCACTGCCGCATGGAGAGGTGTGATACTTAGTGGATACGAGATTAGAATGCACAGGCGAAAAATGTTCAGCATGACAAATACCTATATTAAATATGAGGCGGTTAGAATCAAAAAACATGATTTGATGATTTATTGAATCCATCGTTGATGTTTCACATAAAATGGTGAAAGGTGATAACATGACTAAATTTAAATACATCAACTTAAAAAATAGTAGTGTTGCCATTGCGATCATGTTTCTAGCTTCCAGCTGTGCACAGCAATCTAGCGTGACTCACGCACCTCACAGAACGGAAGCATCTAGTATGCAGGTGGCTACTGTGGTAAGTAGCTATCCAGTGCGTGTGACTAAGAACTCTGGTGTGGGAGCGATGGCGGCAGGCTTAGGAGGGTCAGCAGTTGGCTATAAAAATGTGGGATCAGGCACTGGAAGGATCGTAGGGTCGATGTTGGGCAGCATCGTTGGTGGGATTACTGGTAGGGCTGCTGAATCTAAGATCAGAGAAACGGCTGCACAAGAAGTGACGATCAAGCTAAACAATCAGACGCATACGCTGATAAGTAAAAACTTACCTCTCTTGAAAAGCGGTGACTCCGTGATGGCATATACGAATGTCTATGGGAAGCCGCTGAGTATCAAGCCTGTGAGGCAAGAGTAGTTACAAGCTGTAGATGGTATGGACAAAGTGTAAAAAATCTGAGACATCTTAAGCGTGATCAGCATACTAGGTATTTCTATTCTCTCAGGTCTCGGCAGTGATGCTGCGGAGCATGCTTCTAATATGGAGGCAGGCCGCACTGGATTACGTCCACTCAATGAGCTCCTTACTGATGATAATTATGGAAACCTACAAGCCGGGTGGATTCAAGATCGCTCTCTACTTCTCTCTCGTAAATGGGCTCCGGCATCAGCTTTAGCGCTTCATTGTGCACTAGAAGCGATTGAAGATGCAGGTCTTTCTCCCACAGATCTTAAGCATGCAGCGATCGTAGCCGGTTCATCTAGGGGGAATGCTTATCTGACTAATTGGCCAGGAAGAAGACCATTCAAGCTCATGGCGGCATCTAACTCCATGCATGGAGAAATAGCATCTGCTGTATCAATAGAGCTAGGGATCACAGGTCCCTGGCAGACGATTGCAAGTGGCTGCGCAGCATCACTTGATGCTCTCGGCTACGCAAAAATGCTACTCGATGCCGGCATCGTAAAATTTGCCATCGTCCTAGGCATAGAGCTGCCGCTAGTACCAGAAATCATCAAGCATTATCAGCACACAGGCGTCCTCACAACCAACGGTATCAATGATCCATATCACCTAGAGACGTCAGGGTTCTCTCCCGGAGAAGCGGGCACCGCGCTCGTGCTTACTTCAGAGAATGTTTCTAATGCACCGAAGATCACTGGCTACTGGTGTAACTCAGACGCGGACTCGCCAATAGGAATGCCGAGTGATGGCAGGGGGCTGAGGAAATGTTTAGAGCAGGCAGTTACTAATCTACCAGAGGAAAATATCACCGCTATCTGCCCTCATGCCAGCGGCACACTACTTCATGCGCAGGCAGAACAGTCTGCTCTTGTAGAATCTCTAAAACTTAGCTATCTCCAAATAGATCCTTTGCGGGCGAACGTAAGTGAGTGCAAGCCAGCTAGAGAAATCAGTCTTCATCCTCTAAAGCCTTTCACAGGCCACTCCGTAGGTGCCAGCGGAGCGCTCGATACATCTATCCTCGCTCACTACCTCAGAGAAAATAAACTCCCACCAAATTTACCCAATCTAACAGCTCCACCCGCACCTTTCTCCTTACCAGAAAAGCCAGTTCCATTTAATGACTCCACGTTATTGAAAATAGCAGTAGGCATGGGCGGGCATAACTCGATTATCTCGATGAAAAAATAATTGGATAAAATGTCACAAATTCGGTATACTGGGTCTATGTATGATATGAACGTTAGTGATTACATCCCGAAACCATGCAATGAAAATTGGAACGAGATGAGTGGTGATGAACGTAGGAAATTTTGCGATAAATGCTCTTCTACTGTTTATGATCTGACTGATCAATCATATGATGAGATAGCTGCTCTGAAGAAAGATAATGGAGGTAATCTTTGTGGTGCGTTTGATGTGAGCCGATTCAGGAAGCCTATTATTCTAGGCGCTGGGATTAGTTCATTAGTATTGTCTGCTTGTAGCCCGAGTGATGATAAAGATTCTGTTGTAGGTGAGGATGTGGATGCTCGCGAGTCCCAGCAGCTAACAGAAGGTAATCCTTTTTTAAATCAACCTAAAAACCCCAAAATACTAGGGGTCATATGCCTTCCTCCGCCAAGGCCAATTGAGTAAATTTTTAAATCCCGTTGACAGCTTTTGCTCTGTCTCTAGGCTTCTCTGGTGACCGCACTGAGCATGTCCTGTGGAGGCTTAATAACGGTAACCTAAAGAAGCAAAAAAATGCTAAACTCGCAGTGGTAATGAGCGGCACTAATAACACGGGGCATAAAAAACAAGATCCCGCAGAGACCGCACAGGGTATCGAAATGATCGTTTTGACTATCCGCGCACGCTGCTCAGATGCTAAAATCTTACTTCTAGGAGTCTTCCCACGCGGTGCTCAGCCAGAACATCCGATGCGGAAAATAAACGTCGAGATCAACAAGCGCATCGTTAATCTAGCAGATGGAAAGCGTCCAGATTTACTCCACCCTAAACAAAAGGGCTATGAGGTCTGGGCAGAAGCCATCGAACCAACGCTTAATAAACTAGGAATTAAGCCAATGCTAGAGGAGGTGCCAGCCTTGTAAGCTGAGTAGGTAATGAACCTAAGAAATAAAGTAGCCCGAAGAGATGATTTTTCTCATCTCTTTGCGGACTTTTACCTTGTTAAATCACCGTAAAGGAGTAATGTGTTTAGCGGATGAAGTGTTTTTATCCGATATATAAAACGCTAAGGCTATCATAGCCAAAGCAACATAGGAGTAACCATAAATAATAAAATGAAAACAACAAATATAGAACCGAAAGGTAAGCGTAAGGGTTTCACACTTGTGGAACTGCTCGTGGTGATCGCGATTATCGCATCACTAGCTAGTATGTCATACGGACCAATCATGAAGCACTTAGAATCTTCAGCTCGTACTGAGGCTATCTCTAATGCAAAAATGATTAACTCAGCACTTCTAGGCTTCATGGCTCAGAATGATAACGTATTCCCAAGTGATGATACATTATCTGACTCAGCCGGTAGCGGTGGTGGTACAGCAGACACATACTTCCAGCAACTATTTGATGGTGGTCATGTCTCAGATGAGAAGTATTTCTACCACAGACAAGGAGAGAAAATGGGGCTTTGTGATAACAAGCCAGACAACGACAAGTCAATCACAGCAGATGAAAATGTATGGGGTTATGTTGAAGGTCTAGATCCAGGTGATAGTTCTTCACCTATTATTTTCGACTCAAGTAAAGATGGTCGCGCATTCCTAGCTAACACCTGGAAAGGTAAAGCAATTGTTCTTAAAGTTGACGGTGAGTGCAAGGCGCACCCAATCAAGCTATCAGGACCAGTTGATACTACTGACTCAGAACAGTCAGGACCAGTTGAAGTTAAGTTTGGCGGAGAGACTAAAGACATCATGGACATCGTTCCAGATCACGGAACAATAGTTAGCCCGTAATAGGGTTAATTAGTGCTACCGATAAAGTAGTTATCTAATACCATCTTAAAACCAGAGAGCAGTCATAGCGACACACTCTCTGGTTTTTTTGTGCCTATTTTTGAGGGGGGTGAGTAGATTTTAGCCTCATTTTGCAATGGACAAGTCACTAGAACATGCGAGTTTCTAGCAGACAATTTGATTTAACTAATACCTAGTTAAATATAGAAATTCCTATCACTCCTTATCACTCCAATGGTGAAAAATTTTAGTCTTCTGCTCGCTCTGCGGTATCTTAATCCGATCCGCACCCACGTCTCAGTCATCACGCTCATCTCGCTCGCAGGTGTGGCGATAGGAGTGATGGTGCTCATCGTGGTGCTATCGGTCATGGATGGATTTGAGAATCTTATCAAAGAGAGAGTTCTAGGTAGAGCGCCTCACATAACGTCCAATGTTCAGGCTTGGGATTTTGATAAAGTAAACCCAGATGGGTCCGAGGTAAGTATCGAGCAGCAGTGGCGCGCGCACATGGAGGAGCTTAAGAAACAGCCCTGTGTCGAGAATGCCTACCCACTCGTCGAGGATCATGTTATTTTAGAAATTAATGAGGGAATGGTCGTCTCCCGTATGAGAGGGGTAGATACGGCGAATGCTGAGGCGATGGAAGAATTCAACAAGCTTCTATCAGAAGAGAGTGAACCAATGGGCGAGGGCTACTAT
>CALFBV010000097.1 GCA_937951395.1 uncultured Rubritalea sp. | reverse complement strand
TAGGGTAGGCTTCGGTCAAATGCGCGTGGATCTCCTCCGTGATGTGCGGAGCAAATGGGTTTAAGCATTTTAGGAAATCACGGACTAGAGTTGCCGGGACTTTGTCTGCCTTGGTGAAGGCATTGGTGCAGATCATCATTTGGGAAATGGCGGTGTTGAAGCTCATTTTCTCGATGTCTTCTCCGACTTTCTTGATGGTCTCATGCGTGACTTTCAGGAGCGCCTTGTCGGTTGGCTCGTCATTGGTAATCTTATCGGAAATTACCCACTTGCCGTCATCTGACTGTGCCATGGCTACTCTCCAGACTTTAGCTAGGAAGCGAGATACGCCTTCTACGCCTTTCATCTGCCATGGCTTCACCTGCGTGAGAGGTCCCATGAACATTTCGTAGAGGCGGAGAGAGTCTGCTCCGTATTCATTCACCACGTCATCTGGGCTTACAACGTTTCCGAGTGACTTAGACATTTTCTGTCCATCTTCACCTAGGATGAGTCCTTGGTTTACTAGCTTCTTGAATGGTTCATTGGTGGAAAGGTGGCCGAGGTCGAACATGACCTTATGCCAGAATCTGGCGTAGAGAAGGTGGAGGACTGCGTGCTCTGTTCCGCCTACGTAAAGATCTACGGTAGCTTCATCGCTACTCCAGTATGCTTCTGCTTCCTTTGAAATGAATCTCTCTGAGTTATTCGGGTCACAATAGCGGAGGTAGTACCAGCATGAGCCAGCCCACTGTGGCATGGTGTTAGTCTCGCGCTCGGCAGTCTCGCTGTATTTGATCCAGTCTGTGGCTTTCACTAGCGGACCGCGTGGGTCGCCAGTTGGCTTGAAATCTTCCATGTCTGGCTGAAGTAGCGGAAGCTCGCTTTCTGGGATGGTGCTGTGCTGACCATTTTCCCAGATGATAGGGAATGGCTCGCCCCAGTAGCGCTGGCGTGAGAATAGCCAGTCACGTAGCTTGAAGTTAGTCTGCGGTTGTCCCTTTTTGTTGTCGATGAGCCACTTGATCATGGCGCGCTTGGCGTCCTTGGTCTTCATGCCATCAAGGAAGCCTGAGTTGATAGATCTTCCATTTCCAGTGTAGCCCTGCCAGTCAGATTTATCATTTGGCTGGACGACTTGGATTACTGGGATTTCAAATTTAGTAGCAAACTCGAAGTCACGTTCATCGTGTCCTGGAACAGCCATGATGGCTCCGGTGCCGTAGCCCATCATTACGTAGTCAGCGATCCATACTGGGATTTTTTCACTATTGACTGGGTTAGTGGCGTAGGCTCCCGTGAAGATCCCTGATTTGTCTTTATTCATCTCACCGCGCTCCATGTCTGACTTAGAGGCGCAGGCTTGGATGTAGTTATCTACAGCTTCCTTCTGCTCAGGAGTAGTGATTTCTGAGACGAGCCCGTGCTCGGGTGCTAGCACCATGTAGGTGGCTCCGAATAAGGTGTCTGGTCTGGTGGTGAAGACGGTGACTTCATTGCCCTCGATGTCAAAGTGCACCTCTGCGCCAGTGGATTTTCCTATCCAGTTAGTCTGTAGTAGCTTGATAGATTCTGGCCAGTCGAGTGGCCCTAAGTCATCGATGAGTCTCTGAGAATATTTCGTGATGCGTAGCATCCATTGCTTGAGCGGTCTGCGTTCTACAGTGTGACCTTTCGCTTTCCATTCTTCTACTTCTTCATTAGCTAGCACGGTGCCGAGGTCTGGTGACCAGTTTACGGGTGCTTCAGAAATGAATGCTAGACGTTGCTCATCAATTTCTTTGCGGCTCATTCCTTTCGCTTCTAGCTCAGATATAGGCTTAGCCTTCTTCTCTTCTTCGCAGAAGTAAGAGTTATAAAGCTGGATGAAAATCCATTGTGTCCACTTCATGTATTCTGGATCAGTAGTGTTGATCTCACGGCTCCAGTCATAGCCAAAACCGAGTGATTTTAACTGACGTCGGAAATTGTCCAAATTCTGCTCAGTGGTAACACGCGGGTGCTGCCCAGTCTTGATCGCATACTGCTCTGCAGGTAAACCAAATGCGTCCCATCCCATCGGGTGGAGGACGTTGTGCCCATTCATTCTTTTATATCTACCAAGGATATCTGTAGCGGTGTATCCCTCTGGGTGTCCTACGTGGAGGCCGGCACCGGATGGGTAAGGGAACATGTCTAGGACAAAATACTTTGGCTTAGACGCGTCAAAGTCTTCGTCGCCAGGGTTAGCTACGTGGAAAGTCTTGTTGTCTTCCCAGTGGGCTTGCCACTTAGGCTCAAAGGTATCGAATGGGAAAGCTGAATTAGGTTTCATGGTGTTGATTAGTTAGAAATTTTGCAGGACTGTAGTGGAGTATTCACGAATGAAAAGAAAAACCCTTAGCTTGTTTGAGCAGGCTAAGGGTAATTTTTTAAGTTTGTTTTGTGATGCTTGTAATTACTGCATTTCTGTTCTCCAGCGAGCGATTTGTCCAGTCACGTTCTCTATGCTTGGGGCACCGGGGTTGGTTCTGGCGGCGAGTGCGGTTTGGAGGTTGAAGACGTCTTTTGCGTCTGCTCCGTAGTGGTCTGAAATTTTTGTTAGGTCGAGCTGGTCTAGTGGTGTGGCTGTTTCCACGCTGACGGCCACTGCTTTTCCTACGAGCTCATGCGCGCTACGGAAGGGGACTCCGTTCTTCACGAGGTAGTCCGCTAAGTCTGTGGCGAGTAGTAAAGGATCGCTTGCTGCGGCCTCACATGTCTCAACGTTGATGACCATGTCTGCGATCATTTCTGTGTTCACAGAGAGGGCGATGATGAGGGTGTCTATGGAGTCAAAGAGGGGTTCTTTGTCTTCTTGTAAGTCACGGTTGTAGGTGAGTGGTAGCCCTTTCGCTGAGGTGAGAAGGGAAACGAGATTTCCGTAGAGTCTGCCGGTCTTGCCGCGTGTGAGTTCACAGACATCAGGGTTTTTCTTTTGTGGCATGAGTGATGAGCCAGTGGTGTGGGCATCACTAAGGGTTGCGAAGCCGAACTCACTAGAGCACCAGAGGATAAGGTCCTCTGAGAGGCGGGAGAGGTGTGTGCCGATGAGTGCGAAATCAAAGAGCAGCTCCATGATGTAGTCACGGTCAGAAATGGCGTCCATAGAGTTTGTCGTGATGCTATCGAACCCTAGTTCCTTTGCTATCTGCTCGCGGTCTAAATTTATAGTAGATCCAGCGAGTGCACCTGATCCAAGAGGGGAGACGTTCACGCGTTTTCTGGCATCTGTTAGACGAGCTAGATCACGGGCGATCATTTCCACATAAGCGAGAAGGTGGTGTCCTACGGTGACTGGCTGTCCACGCTGAAGGTGCGTGTAGCCAGGGATGACGGCGGATGCGTATTCCTCAGCCTTATCTAGAAGTGAAGTCTGGAGGGCGATGAGATGATCTGAAATGACGTCTATCTGCTCACGACAATAGAGTCTAGTGTCTGTAGCGACTTGGTCATTTCTAGAGCGCGCAGTATGAAGCTTACCTCCAGCGGCACCGATTCGCTTCGTAAGCTCAGACTCGATGTTCATGTGGATGTCTTCCAGTTCTATCGAGAAGTCGAAGTTTCCAGTATCTATGTCTTTTTCGATCTCGCGGAGTCCTGTTTCTATCTGCTGAAATTCATCATTAGTGAGGAGTCCTGCCTTCACCTGAGCTCGCGCATGGGCGATGGAGCCTGCGATGTCGTGTTTATAAAGTCGCCAATCATACGAGATGGATTCTCCGTATTGTTGGACTAAGTCTGCTGTTGCCTGAGCGAATCTGCCTTTCCACATGAGGCGATGCATACTAGTGGAAGTCTTAGGATGCACGCTTTTTTTTAATCTCTTAGAGTTTAATTCCCCGCCGCTTACTGCGATCAAATTCTGAATTGAAAGAATTCATAATAGCCCGCTTTCGAGGCGCGAGGAAGTTGAGCGTAGCTTGAGGGCTTACTCCAGGGTTGTTTATTGAGAGGTGTGAGCTTTAGTTGAGGGTTTAAATGATTAAGAGGTGTTTAGTAAGTTGTTGATCTTAGAAAAGTTGTTAGGTTTTGAAATTGAGTGGTTAGTGGGAGCTTGTGAAAAATTTCACAAATTCGCTTGATCGAAATGGTTGATCAGGTTATTGACCTGTCCTTAGTAAGACTAACACATACCTAAACAAATAAATGGTCAAAATTTTCATATCAGTTCTCTTATTTTTCATCAGCATGGATGTAGCTTCTGCAGCAGGTGGTGGTGCTCTCCCTTTGCACCCAGAATCTATTTTTGGAAAAGATTCCCCGTTCTTTTGGATTACAGATTCAATGGTGATGGTTTGGATTGCTGCAGTTTTGATTTATCTTTTCTGCCGTGCTGCAACTAAAAAAATGGCGATGGTGCCACAGGGGTTTCAGAATTTTGCTGAGTGGCTCATTGAGAGTCTTTATGATTTCTTTGGTAAGATTTTGGGTGATCACCTAGTGAAGAGGACGTTTTGGTTTTTCGGTGGGACGTTTTTGATTATTCTTACTGTCAATTACCTGGCTTTGTTCCCTGGGGTTGGTACGATCGGGACTCAAAGTTCTGATGGGGCTCACTTTAGAGGTTTTCTTAGGGGCGGAAATGCGGATCTCAATATGACTGCTGCTATGTCGTTGACTTTCGCGGTGCTCTGGTTTTATTGGGCATTTTCGGAAAATGGTGTGAAAGGATTTTTTGCTCACATTTTTGCTCCTAAAGGAGAGTTTAAGGGTGTGATGCTTATTGGTATGGTGGTAGTGTTTTTCTTAGTGGGTATTCTTGAGCTTGTTTCAATAGCAATTAGGCCTGTCGCTCTGAGTTTTCGTTTGTTTGGTAATATTTACGGAGGTGAGCAGACCCTTGGTGGGCTCATGAGTCTAGTTCCTTATGATTGGATGCGCTTCCTTCCTGCGCTTCCATTTACATTCATGGAACTATTGGTGGGGCTTCTGCAAGCTCTTGTGTTTACCCTTCTCAGTGCTGTGTTCCTCAAGTTGATATGTGATCACGGAGATCATGGTCACGACGATGAGCATGCACATTAACAAATTTATACACTTTTGGGAGTCAGACCAT
>CALFBV010000096.1 GCA_937951395.1 uncultured Rubritalea sp. | reverse complement strand
ACAGACGATCTGTCCTCTCATTCCCTTCAGAGACAATCTTAAAAGACTGTCCCATGAATCGAAAAAGGCCACGGAGTGAACCGTGACCTTTTGAAAACTTGTTAGCGGCGGAGTTTAAGACCGTCGATCAGCTTCTTGTAGTTATCTTCAGATTTTGCTCTGATGTAATCAAGATGCTTACGTCTCTTAGACACCATCTTAAGAAGTCCGCGTCTGCTAGAGACGTCTTTCTTGTTAGTCTTAAGGTGCTCTGTTAGTGATGCAATGCGTTCTGTAAGAACTGCTACCTGGTAGCTTGAACTACCTGTGTCTTTTTCGTTTAGCTTGAAATCAGCTAGGTTAATGTCGCTCATAATATTAGTATTTTGAATGTTTATGTGTATTCTGGCACAGCAAGAAATCTCTTTATCGTATTGTTGAAAGAGAAGATTTCAAACCAAACCACCCTACGTGGGCACGTCGTCTTCACTCGAAGACATGGGGAAGAAATCAGAATCTAGCCTAAATGCAAGCTTTATCTACTTTTATAAGGCTATTTTGGCCTTATACCGTCTCAGCATCCTTCTTCATCTCCTTTAGACGAAGCTGACCACAGGCTGCATCGATGTCGTGCCCTTTTTCGATACGCATGGTCGTCATTACTCCTAGATTCTTGATCGTATCACGGAATGTGTAGCAGTGTTCGTCGCTTGGACGTTCCCATTCTAGTCCCTCCACAGTGTTGTATGGGATGACGTTCACGAAGCCTCCTAGATTCTTAGCTCTCTCCGCTAGCATTTCAGCCTGCTCTATAGAATCATTCACGCCTTTGATGAGGATATACTCTAGCGTGATGCGTTGATTGTGATTGTTCTCTTTGAAATACTGGAGTGCCTCGAATAACTCATCGATTTGCCACTTTGAGTTCACTGGCATTATCTTGTTGCGTGTTGCGTTATCTGCTCCGTGGAGTGAGATGGCTAGAGAGACTTGTTCCTCGCGGTCTGCGAGTTTCTTAATCATCGGAGCGAGTCCAGAAGTCGAGACCGTCACTTGGCGTGGCGCTATCGCTAGCCCCCACTGCCCGATAATAATATCGAGAGCCTTGTTGAGATTCTTGAAGTTCGCTAGAGGCTCACCCATTCCCATGAAGACCACATTGGTGATGTTTTTACCTGAATGTTCTTTGATGGCGGATAACTGACCGATGATTTCTGCAGAACTCAGGTTCCGAGTCAATCCATCAAGCCCTGATGCGCAGAACATACAACCATAAGCACAACCCACCTGAGAAGACACGCAGACCGTCATCCGCTCGGAGCGTGAGCCATCAGGAGCCACTGAAGCAGGAATGAGAACGGACTCTACGTAGCGTCCGTCATGCAATTGGAATAGATACTTACGCGTGGTGTCTTCGCTCCCCTGCACTTTCACTACTGTGAGTGGAGAGATTTGGAAATTCTCAAGCAAGGGAGCCATTCTCTTTTCAGAAAGCCCCTCAACATCCGATAAATTCTGGATGTTCTTCTTGTAAAGACAGTCCATGACAGCTGCTGCATGAAACTGAGAGCCACCCTGAGCCTCAAAAAACTCAGTAAGTTCAGCTCTAGTGGTTCCTAGAATGTTTATCTTCTCGCTCAAGACTTTTAAATAAACCTTAGGTTTTAGAAACTGGTAACTGGTAACTACAAACTACCTCCCAATTCCACCAAGAGCACCCTGGCCTTCACCTGGTCGTCTGTGGTTCCAAGGGATGTTGCTTTCGGAGGATTGTGGCCCTAGATTCTTAGGCTTTTCTGGGAGTGTTCCGCATGATGTGCTGAGAACTGCTAACACCGTGATAAGAGAGATCGTAAGGAATTTCATGTGGGAATACATGCCAGTTATTAAGGTCTCGCGCAACTCAAAATTTTCACAACATAAGTGCCTTCACCGTCCCTACTGACAACTTGCCATCTGACATTCACGCCAGCGATCAGACAACCATACTCACGTTCATCATTATGATAAGCAGGTCTGGGATCTAGGGAGACAGTATCGCTGATCAGTTGTTTTAAATCGAGATCAAGTTCTATCCCATCAGCCCACTCTACAGGTAAGTTTTCTGGGGATCCCGTCACGTAGCCAGATTTCACCCTCTCCCCAGCTTCACTAGAAACAGAATCACAATAAGGAATGTATGGCTTAATGTCTAACAGCGGAGTCCCACTCACCAAATCCACCCCACTCACATGCAGGATACAGCCATCATTAGCTGTTGTCTCGATGCCCTCCAGCTTCACGAGCGAAAGCCCTATCGGATTTGGTCTAAACGGTGAGCGCGATGCAAACACACCCACCTTTTCATTTCCACCCAGCCTAGGCGGGCGCACAGTGGCTTTCACAGAATCCGCTGACTGATGAAACACAAACACCAGCCACAAATGGCTAAACCCCTCTAAACCGCGGATAAAGTCCGCGCTTTGGTAGTCACTATGGAACGTAATCTTACCCCAAGCGGAACCGACCACGCCGGGCTGCCTAGGCACGCCAAATTTCTCATCATAGCAGGTCTCCACCCAGCCTATTTCAAGTAGATTAGTCATAGCTGTTCCTCAGTTACTTTATAGGGATTTTTTGATAGAGAATAGACGCAATTTTTCAGAATCAACACAACTTCTTGTCAAATAACTCATGTAATTAGGTAGATAATGTAGTTTTAGAACTAGCCCAATGAAAGGCTTCATCAGATTCGCAAAATTCTGAATCACTTTGTTAATTCTGTCTAGCGCCCAGCGACTGCGGGCTAGGGCTCTACCTAGTGTAAATTTAGCTGGATCATTTATTAATAGTTAAATCTAAAAACACAGCCCAACTATTACAGCTGTTTATTTATCAGAAACCAGATCGCTACCGCTAGGATCAAGGCCACTATCTTCGCTATCCAGTTCTTCTCCATTGTCTTCTTCATTA